>JBAXDA010000019.1:0-11739 GCA_037141215.1 Candidatus Firestoneibacteriota bacterium
GTCAAAAGCTGCTGCTACTATTCAGTTCAGCCTGTTAAATCTTCTTTTAAATCCGCCTATTACATTTATGAAAATGTATGTCCTAAAACTCGTGTTTCTTGACGGGATACCGGGATTCTGCGACTGCGCTTTAAGTTCTTTCTATAATTTTGTCAAGTACTCAAAACTATGGGAATTGAAAAAAAACAAATAAAAAATATCCTTATCAGAGGCGCCAGCTGGATAGGGGATTCTGTCGTCTCGATGCCTGTGATAAAGGCTCTTAGGGAGAATTTTCCCTCAGCGTATATCGCCTTATCAGTAAAGAGCAGCGTCAAGGAAATATGGGACGATTTCCCTTATGTTGATCTGGTCGTTTCCGATGAAGAAAAAGAAAAGCTCCGCAGTAAGAAATACGACCTGGGCATTGTTTTACCTCACTCATTTTCGGCAGCCTTTAATATGAAGAAGCTGGGAGTTAAGCGACTTGCAGGTTACCCTACGGAACTTCGCGGTATTTTTCTTTCGCACAAGGTCCCCAGACCTGCTGAATTCAGGCGCAAGCACCTGCTTGAGGAGTATCTTGACATTTTAAGACACCTGGGGCTAAAAGCAGTCAATATAAAACCGTTTCTTCACATACCTCCAAGATATGAAACGAGGATAAAAGAACTTCTTAGAATTAAAAAAATAGAAAGCAAGGACCTGCTTGTCGGTATCTGTCCGGGAGCAGCCTATGGACCTGCAAAGGTATGGCCCGCGAAAAATTATGCAAAAGTTGTAAAACTCCTTGTTCGGGAATATGGTGCTAAGGCTGCGGTTTTCGGAGGGAGTCACGAGAAAGAAATTGTCAAGTCGCTGTTGAAAGAAGTAAAATTCAATGATATAATGTTTACAAGCGGAAGTCTTTCGGTCCTTGAAAGCGCGGCTTTAATGAAGAGATGCAATCTGTTTATCTCGAACGACACCGGCCCTATGCATATGGCGGCTGCCTTGAACCTGCCTTTGATAGCAATCTTTGGTTCCACGGATCCCGGTTGGACCGGGCCTCTTGGGAAAAACTCAAAAGTAATATACCGCGGGCTTACCTGCAGTCCCTGTTTTGACAGAACCTGCGGGAGGAAGAAAAACAAGTACGAATGTCTTACGGATATTTCACCGGAAGAAGTCTTTAAACTCTCTGAAGTATTACTAAAAAGAAAGAATTGAATTCTCAAAAAGAGGGGGTGAAAACAATGAAAAAGACAATGTGTTTGTTTGTGCTTGTTGCTGTTGTTGCTGTTATATCCGGATGCAGCAAAAACAGCCCTGTAGGCCCGGTTACAGCAGCCGAACAGGCTCCTGCCGCAATAACCGCTGCTGCTCCCCTGAGTTATGATGCTTGGTTGGCTCAGAATAATATGGACCAGGCCACTCTAACTTTTTTTGATTCGTTGGGGTTGAAGTATCAGGGTATGACATACACTCAGTATTACAGGCAAGCCTATAACTCGTATGTAGCTAGTCAGAATACAACCTCAAATTCTGGATCAGGTTGTACCGGCGGCGGAGGCGGGGGAGGTTCAGTATCTACTGTCGGCAACACCAAGACTTCAACGGTTGGGAATGATGATGTGACAACCGTAGGCAACAGCAGGAATTCAACAGTAGGAAGAAACTAACACGGAGGATAAAATGAAAAAGTTCTTAATGCTTCTGGTTATAGCAGCTGTAGTAATAGGCCTTTCAGTCCCGGCCTCGGCAGGAAAGATGGGAGTAGGTTACAGCAACAGCGGAACTCCTCTTGGCGTCAAGATGTGGCTTACTGACTCATTTGGCCTTGATGCGGCAATCGGCTACAACTCTGCTGCAGCATCGCAGAATGTCGGAATTGAAGTCGCGGTTGATATGGTTATGGCAAAGGTAGATACCGTACAGTTCCAGCTCAGGGGCGGTATGGCTATGAACTTCGGTCTTGTCACAAACCTCTACTGGCCGCTTGGTTTTAACATTGAGTATTATGTCGCCAAAAATCTCAGTTTAAATCTTGGAATGGGCGTTCAATTTGCCGTGGAAAATGCTGTTTTCAGATTCAGCACTTTCTGCAACACTACCGGCGGGCTGGGAGTGTACTACTACTTCTAGTAAAACGATTACACAGATTAGGAAGTGAGATTACACAGATTAAGTAAAAGACGATTACGCAGATTAGGAAGTGAGATTACACAGATTAAGTAAAAGACGATTACACAGATTAGGAAGTGAGATTACACTGATTAAGTAAAAAACGATTACGCAGATTAGGAAGTGAGATTACACAGATTATGACAAAAACAACAATCCTGGTAATCGCTTCACCCTAATCTGTTTAATCAAACATATTCAAAAGAATAGGTTTAATTCCTGCTCTACTCGTGCTTGGTTAGGTATTTTTTGAGCCAACGCCTTTTTATCGGGAGCTTTTATTTGTCTTTGTGCGGTGAGAGACCCTTTAGTGGGGAATCTAAGCACAGAGCAGGGCACCCACCAAAATAAAAAGGTTCAAAAAGCCGGCCTAACGGTAGAGCGGGATTTTTTTTTAATGATTACACCGATAAGAACCGTTTGATGTCACCGATAGAATAATAAATACACAAATAGGCAGTCTTACATTTCGCAATTATCTGTGGAATCAACAGTTTCTCATCGGTGTCATCGTATGCTAGTTTTGTTACAGAGGGGATAAATGTCTTCATTATTTGACGAGAAAAAAGATAACAGAAGTATGGCAAACGTGCCTCTTGCCCGTCGGATGTGTCCCCGGACTCTTGCCGAATTTACCGGACAAGAACATATATTGGGAGAAGGGAAGCTTTTAAGAAGAGCCATAGAAGCCGATAAAATATCCTCGCTTCTGCTCTACGGACCGCCCGGCTGCGGGAAGAACTCCCTTGCCTATGTAATAGCCGGTATGACCTCGGCTACTTTTTCCGAAATAAACGCGGTTCTGTCAGGAGTTGATGATATTCGAAAAGTTATTGCCGAAGCAAAAGAACGGAGAGCGGTTTCAGGAAGAAAGACCATTGTCTTTATTGATGAGATACACAGGTTCAACAAAGCTCAGCAGGATGCGCTTCTTCCGGATGTAGAGAACGGCATAATTGTCCTTGTAGGAGCCACCACCCAGAATCCGTACTTTTATGTCAATCCCGCTTTAATTTCAAGGTCTATTGTAGTTCAGTTCAATCCGCTCTCAAATGAAAATCTTAAACAGGTAATTTCAAACGCTCTGGCCGATAAAGATAGAGGACTCGGGGCTTTCAATGTTAAAATCTCCGCAGATGCTGTTGAGCATCTTGTTAACTACGCGGATGGGGATGCAAGGGCGGCCTTGAATGCGCTTGAACTTGGAGTCTTGACCTCCAAGCCGGAAGCTGATAAGTCCGTTAACTTTGATCTCAAAACCGCCGAAGAATCAATTCAAAAGAAAAAAATTGTTTATGATTCCGGAGAAGATGAGCACTATAACACCATTTCCGCATTCATTAAGAGCATGAGAGGCTCGGATCCTGACGCCGCTCTTTATTATCTCGGTAAAATGGTTTATGCCGGAGAAGATCCGAGATTCATAGCAAGGAGGATAGTAATCTGCGCCGCCGAAGATGTCGGGAACGCCGATCCGCTAGCGCTGATACTCGCTAATGCCGCTCTTCAGGTCTCTGAATTCATCGGTATGCCGGAAGCAAGAATTCCTCTTGCCCAAGCGGTTACCTATATTGCCTGCGCGCCGAAAAGCAACGCAGCTTATGCCGGGATTGACGCCGCAATGCAGGATATTGAAAAACGGAAAACCCTTGAAATTCCAAAACATCTCAGGGGAACCGGCTATAAAGGAGCAAAAGCTCTCGGGCATGGAGAAGGCTACAAATATACTCATGATTTCGAAGGACATTTTACAGAACAGGAATATATTCCTGAAAAGAAAAACTATTATAATCCCACCCTGCAGGGTTACGAGGCCACAATGAAGGCTTATCTTGACAAAATACGGAAAAACACCGTAGAAGAAAAAGGGAAATGAAAGAAAATTAGCCGGCTGCGAACCGACGCAAAGAAACAGTAAACACCAGTGACGAAATCATTGATTCCAAGCCGGTTTTGCGGTAAACTATTCTGTCGGAAAGTCAAACACGGATAATTCTAAGGAGAACCAACAATGAGACGCAATCAAGGAAATATAAGCAAAAATGCAGTTTTCATAATTGCCAGTGTTATCGTAGGAATTGCAATGATTTCTTCGGTGTTGATTCTTAAGAATAAAAAACCCGTAGAAACGGCTCCTCTAACCGTCAAGGCAGCGGAAGAGCAGAAGATCAGCCCCGATAAATATGACATTACAAAGATAAAATCTCCTGCAACGGAAAGCCAGGAACTGTATCTTGCAAGCATGAAAGGGGAGAGGCCTGATGAGGAAAAATATCTTAAACTGCGTTATGACAGGATGCTTAAGCTAATTGCGAATAAAGACCTTTGGCGCGACAAAGAAAAGAAAGCCTTCCTGCTCACTCCGAGAGAAAGATTCTGCCATCCCAGGAATCTTAGCAGGGTTTATGACCATGCTTTCCTTGATATAGGTTACGGGCAGACAATTTCAGGCCCTCACGTTGTGGGAAGGATGACCTCAACTCTGGATCTCAAACCGGGAGAGAAAGTGTTAGAGATAGGGACGGGCTCAGGGTATCAGTCAGCGGTGCTCTCTTACCTTACAGATAAAGTTTACACCATAGAAATAGTAGAAGAGCTTACCTCTCAAACCAAAGAAATTTATGCGAAAGGCGTCAAAGAAGGTTATCCGGAATTTGGCAATATCAGCGCAAAATGCGATGACGGTTATTACGGTTGGGCCGACTATGCCCCTTTCGACAAGATAATTGTTACCTGCGGTATAGATCATATTCCGCCCGAGTTGATAAAGCAGTTAAAGATCGGCGGAACAATGGTGATACCGGTCGGGCCTCCGGGGGCGCAGGTGCTGCTTAAAGTATCAAAAACAAACGATGCTGCCGGCAATACGGTGATTACAAGAGAAGATATGTATCAGGGCAAGAAAAAAGTTCCCTTTGTTCCTTTTACCAAGAAGGGCGGTGGCTCTTGGAGCAGGTGAACTTGAACCGCAAGGGCTCTACGGGCGGGTTTCTTTCCGTATTCTTCATATCCGCAGCAGTCATTGCCTACGAAATAGCGGTAATGAAGATATTCTCGGTCGGCAACTGGTCGCATTTCGGCTCCATGGCAATAAGTATTGCCATGTTCGGCTTCGGAGTATTTTCGGTTCTGCTCTGTGTATTTAAAGATTATTTGCTACGCCATAAAAATACGGTTCTTTCGATAGCGGTAATCTCTCTCGGCTTCCTTATGGTTGGAGCCAACAGCCTGGCCCAGACTGTGAATTTTGTTCCTATTTTCCTGGTTTCAGACCCCGCGCAGAAGAATAACCTCCTGCTTTATTATATCTACTATTTTGCCCCGTTTTTTGCCGCAGCCGTGTATTTTGGCATGACCTTTCTTGACAATAAAGAAGAATTTGGAAAGGTATATTTTGCCAATATGGCCGGTTCAGGTATCGGCGGCCTGATTTTCCTTTTTTCCCTGTACTTTTTGTTTCCCGAAAACTATTTGTTGGTGGCGTTGTTTCTCTGGATAACGGGAGCCGTTCTTTTTTTTACCGGAAAACTCGCGAGAAAATACATTCCCTGGTTTGTGCTTGCGGTTTTTGCGGTATTCTCTCTGTATGTTTATTTCCCCCAGCTAGTAGTTTCCCAATATAAAGGAATAAGTTATGCGAAAAAATTTGAAGATTCAAAATTAATAGTCCGTACCGCGAGCCCGTTTGGCTGTGTTGAGATATATTCAAGTTCTTACTTCCATTTCGCGCCGGGCTTGAGCGATATGGCGGCTGTTAAACTGAAGAATATGCCGAAAAACGCCTACCTTGGTATGTTTATTGACAGTGACGGGCCCATCGGCTTGGCAAAAAAGCTCAAACCGGAAGAAGAGGCCTACTTTGATTACCTGCCTGGTTCTATGCCTTACCGGGTGAGCAAGCCTCAAAAAGTATTTATTTCCCAGCTTGGAGGGGGGCTTTCAACCCAAATTGCTCTAAAGGAAAAAGCCGGGTCAGTTGTTATTTCGGAATCAAACCCGGTCATACCGGAAATATTCAAAAATAATAAATTTATAAAGGAATTTACCGGTGATTTTTTAAGAAATCCCAGGGTTAGTCTGCTTCCCTATGAAGCAAGGATTGCTCTTGAGAAAACCGGAGGCAAGTTTGATCTTATAGACTTCAGTCTTGCGGATTCCACGGGACTTTCTATGCCCGGCGGTTTTTCAGTCGGAGAGAAATACACCTATACCTGCGAAGCCTTCAACACCTATCTTAAGGCATTGAATGCAGGCGGAATATTTTCGTTGACTGTATGGAACAAAGAGGATCCGCCTAAATCAACTCTAAAACTTCTTGAAACTTTTGCAAGGGCGGCAAACGCCAGGAGAGATGCTTCAAATAGTGTTTTTGCGGCTCAAACCTACCTTTCAACTCTGACAGTTATGTACAAAGAGGGAGGGTTTACAACGCTTGAAATCAAAACTTTGGAGAAATATTGCGCCTCTATGTCTTTCGAAGTTATTTACAAGCCCTCAAGCGCAGCTCCTAAAGGTGACAGGGCAGCTTTTTATTCGTATTACAGGGACCTGTTCTTCTCAGATAAAGATGATTTCGAAGGTGGAAAGGACAGGACAGCGGGGAATCTTTACAAAACAGCGCTCTATAATATTTTAATAGAAAAGAACGGCGAGTTTGCGTCAAAATATGTTTTCAATGTATCCGCTATAACCGATGACCGGCCTTTTCTTGCCGGTTTTGTAAGATTTAAAGATATCGGAGGCTTCATAGGCAAGTTGGAGATGATTGCCGATGAGTGGGGTTATCTGCTTTTATGGGCGACTCTTGCCCAGGCGCTGCTTATAGCGCTGGTTTTGCTGTTAATCCCTGTTGCCGTCGAATGGAAAACGGTATTCTCTTTTTCCGGAGGCAAGACCGGAGTAATCCTTTACTTTGCCTGCCTGGGGCTGGGCTATATGATTGTTGAACTTGCCCTCATTGGTAAACTTATCCTTATTCTTACAAACCCGGCAGTTTCTGTTTCTCTGCTTATAGCAGGGATGCTTGTTTTCTCGGGACTTGGAAGCCTTGTTTCAGGCAGATTGAACCCCTCAAAATCAGCTGTTTATTATTGCGCCGCGATAGCTGTCGCGCTCTTTGGCACTGCGTTTCTTCTGGACAAATTTCTTTACAGCATTGCCGGACTTCCTTATATCTTAAAGCTCTGCGTTTGTATCGCGGCTGTTGCTCCGGTGGCTTTCCTTATGGGGTTTCCTTTTGCGCTTGGGATGAGCCAGCTTGGAAAAACAAACAAAGAACACTTTTTTATATGGTCTTGGGGCATTAATGGTTCCTTCTCGGTTAGCGGGTCTGTTCTTACACCTCTGCTTGCGGTTTCTTTTGGGTATTCAAATGTGTTTTTTATCGCCTCGGCGCTTTATCTTTCTGCGGCCGCGGCTTTTATGCTGATAAAGAGGGAAGCAAAAGCCAAGTAAGCTTCAGCTTGAAAAATAGTCTGCTAAAAGTAACTGCCCCTCGTGCAGATTTATTTTAACCTCCAAGTAACGAAAGTACTGCCTGTCTGCTGTTTGCTTGTTATTGGTCCGGATTTTATGTATAATACAAGCATGTTCAAAGATAGACGAGCGCTGGTTGACAGTAAATCAGATTTATACAGGTATGCTTACTATGCCGGAATATTCTTTTCTGCTGTAATACTTTACGGTCTTACAAGAAGTTCTGCGGTTGACTATTATGCTTTTTATCAGATTTCAAGAAACATTATCTATCTCGGTCAGGATCTTTACGGACCCAATCCCGCGTTTTCTTACCCGCCGTTCTTTTTCTGTATTATTTCGTTTTTTTCGCAATTTACCCTGAAAGTGTCTTTTGCTTTCTGGATGCTCTTTAACTCTTTTGTTATCGTGTATTCTTTTATTGTAACCATGCGCATAATAAGGCATTTTGAACCTGCCAACCGGATGTTAGTTGCGGAGAAGAAGCAGAGATCAGGCGCTAAAGTCATTATACCTTTTATGGTTCTCCTCGGCATCGCAGCGGACAACCTGTATCTAGGGCAGATTAATCCCCTTGTTTTCCTTTTCTGTCTGCTGGCAATTTACGGAGTTCTAAAGAAGAAATATGTTTACGCCGGTATATTTCTCGGGCTCGCAATTTCCATAAAACTTACACCAGCCCTATTGGCCGTCTTTTTGATATTCAAAGGGGAGAAGAAATTCCTGCCCTGGTGTCTGTTAACGATTCTGCTGTGCTTTACCGCGGTACCTTCCTTGTTCCTGGGAGTCCAGAATACAATAAAGTTTACTTCTGATTTCTTTGGAATGGTTATTCTTCCGTTCTTTCGCGGAGACCTATATATAAGGGAAACTTCAGGTTTTTGGAATACCAATCAGTCTTTTGACGGGTTTTTTGCGCGGCATTTTACGCCTTTTGGCGCGCAATACTACAAAATGCTCGGTCTTCACAGGTTTGATCCGGCGTTTCTGACCCTTGAACAGGCAAAAAAACTCTCAATGCTGTTTAAAATAATAACTCTTGCGGTAACGGCCTACGCCCTGAGAGGCAGGCTGGGAAGTAATCCCCGTCTTTTCAAGTTCGAAATTTCTGCCGTTTTCCTTCTGATACTGCTGATCTCGCCGGCTTCCTGGATAAATCATTATATTACAGTAATTTTTGTTTATTATACGGTCATAAATTATATAACTAATATAAAGAACAATCCTGATAGCAGAAAAATGCTGGCGGGCAGCCTGCTAATTTGCTCAATACTGACTGCAACCGGAGCTTTTGCCTTGTCCCATGACCTTCAGGCGGCTTTACAGAGTATGTCAGGAATGTTCCTTGGACATTTGATGTTATTTTCCGCTTTAATAGCATTTTTGATAAGAGAGAAGAAAGGAGCAACTAATGGCTGAGAGCGGTGGTTTTCTTAATGATATGACCAGATCCATGCTAAACAGCATGATGGAAGGGGTTATAGCCGTTGGGCCGGATTTTAAGATACTTTTTACGAACAAAGCCATGGCGGGTTTTTTCGAACTTGATGAATCCGGAGCCGAAGGATTGACTCCGATAGAAGCCATTCGCAATCCTGTCCTGAATAATTTCATAAAGAATGTTTTTGATTCAAAAAGGCCCCAGGAAACGGAAATAGAAATGGTCACGCCGGTTGAAAGCGTCTTCAAAGCCAGGGCGAATATCTTTGACTTTGGCGGCGGCAGGAACGGGGTTATAACGGTTCTGAGCGATATAACAGAAATAAGAAGACTTGAAAAAATACGCTCAGAGTTTGCCGCTAATGTGTCCCACGAACTAAAAACCCCGCTTGCGTCGATTAAGGGCTATGTTGAAACTTTGCTGGATGGCGCGCTGGATGACAAACAGAATAATGTTCTGTTCCTGAAAACAATTAACGGCCAGGTAGAAAGGCTGGAGCGCCTGATAAACGATATAATGGAGCTCTCAAAGATAGAATCAGGCAAAACCTCCATTATTTATTCCACACTTAATGTAAAGACCGTGCTTGATTCTGCACTGAAGGTGGTGGAAGCGCCGGCGCTGAAAAAGAAGATAGCTCTTACGGTCTCGACCTCTGACAGCAGTCTTGTTTTCAAAGGAGACCAGAATAAAATAGAACTTGCAGTGGTAAATCTTCTCGACAATGCCATAAAATTCACGCCGGCGGGCGGGAAGATAGGATTGTCCGCTTTCCTGAAAGAAGGCCGGATCTGTATTGTTGTCGTGGATAACGGCGCGGGAATTCAGCCCATATTGCTTCCCCGTATCTTTGAAAGATTTTATATGATAGACAAGGCAAGAAGCGGTGAATTTGGCGGGACGGGCTTGGGTCTTTCAATAGTAAAACATGTTATGGAAGCGCATAACGGCAGTGTTTTGGTTGAAAGTGAACCGGGGAAGGGGAGCAAATTTACTTTGAGTTTCCCGGACTGAATGGAGTGAAAAATGAAAGAAACTATATTGGCAGTAGATGACGATAAGGATATCCTGAATCTAATCAAGTATAACCTGGAAAAATCCGGTTATAAGACACTTACCGCCGTATCAGGCGGGGAGGCTATAGATATTGCGATAAAAAAAACACCGGCGCTTATTATACTTGATTTAATGCTTCCCGGAGTCGACGGGATTGAGGTCTGCAGTATCTTGCGAAAGAATGAGAAAACCAGAGATATTCCGGTAATTATGCTGACCGCAAGATCATCTGAAGAGGATATGATAAAAGGGCTTTCAACCGGCGCAGACGACTATATAACGAAACCTTTCAGTCCGAAAGTTCTCCTTGCCAGGATAGAAACGGTTTTGAGAAGGAAAAAAGAAGCGGAGAGCGGTTCAAGGGAAGAAGGCCTGTCTTTCGGGATAATGAAAATCAATCCTGAAAAGCACGAGGTTACGGTTGACCTTAAACCCGTGCTTCTTACCAAGACGGAATTCAATATACTGTTGTTTCTTTCTTTGAGCGGCGGCAAAGTTTTTAGCAGAGAACAAATACTTGACAATGCCTGGACCTATGAAACCGTGGTAATTGACCGTGCGGTAGATGTTCATGTTAAGTCACTGAGGACCAAGCTTGGCAAGGCAGGGAAGTTTATTCAAACAGTAAGGGGAGTCGGGTATAAGTTTGATCAAAAGCAGTGAATTAGTGCAGGGCTGAATGCGCGAAAATCTATTGGAGCTAAATGACTGTATTAACACGCAATAAAGATGCATTTGGCCAGGCATTGTTTGCTTCATACATAAGCGGACAGAATTCGTTTATAGTAGAAAGGGATGACGGGCTTTTCTCTGAAGGAGGCCCACTTAAGGTGTATTTTGATAATTTTAGCCGGTGGCCTTTAAGGGAAAAAGCCGCGATGATGAATGTAAAAGGCAGGGTGCTTGATATAGGATGTGGAGCCGGCAGGCACGCGCTGTACCTTCAGAAGAAAGGGCATAAGGTAGTTGCCATAGATAATTCACCGCTTGCTATAAAAGTTTGCAGGCTGCGGGGGGTCACACACGCCAAAGTTATGTCAATAAAAGACATAAGCAGGTTGAAAGCGGATTTCGATACCGTATTGATGATGTGCAATAATTTTGGGCTTTTCGGGACAATAAAGAAAGCCCGTAAGTTGTTGAATACTTTAAAGAAAATTACCGCGAAGGATTCAAGAATAATAACTGAAAGTTATGACTATATGCATCCCTATTACAGAGAATACAAGAAATACAATAAAAAGAAAGGCAGGTCTCCGGGAGCGCTGAGAGTCAGGATTAGATACGGGAAAACAGTTACAAGCTGGTTTGATTATGTGAGAGTGACCGCCGTGGAATTAAAACAATTGGTCAAAGGAACAGGCTGGATAATAGAAAGAATAATTGACTCAAAGAGCTCTTCATATATAGCTGTACTTAAAAGGGAGGCATGATATGGAAAGGTTGGCGCATGTTTGTCTTGATGTAAGGAATCTTGAAAAGTCTATAAGATTTTATACGGCGATTGGAATGAAGAATGCCTATGATTTCAAAAAAGGGAATAAGAAACGCTTTGGAGTATATCTCAAATCAGGCAAAGGCACTTTTATAGAAATGTTTCAGCTTGACAAGAAGGGGATAACGCA
>JBAXDA010000020.1:0-11456 GCA_037141215.1 Candidatus Firestoneibacteriota bacterium
ATCTCCGTCCCTATGCCGGTCTTGGTAAAGATCTCCAGCAAAAGGGAATGCTTCAAAGTCCCGTTGATAATATGAGCTTTCTTCACATTTCCTTCTATGGCCGTCATGCACGAATGGACTTTTGGTATCATTCCTCCGGTAATCACCTCATCCTTAATCATTTTTTTGATATCTTTCATTTTTATGGAATGCACAAGCTCACGGTCCTTTAAAACCCCGCTTACATCCGTGATGAGGATTAGTTTCTCGGCCTTTACCGCCACCGCGAGCGCGGCCGCAGCGTCATCGGCGTTTATGTTGTAGGTCTGCCCGTCAGCCCCTATGCCTATCGGAGCTATCACAGGAATGAACTCCCTGTACTTTGCAAGAACTGCAGTATGCACCTTCTCAATTTCCCCCACAAACCCAAGTTCTTTGTCAAGCATCCTTGTAACAAGCAGGTTGCTATTTTTCCCGGAAAGACCTACGGCCTTTCCTCCGTGCGCGCGGAACATCCCGACAATTTCTTTGTTTGTTTTACCGAAAAGAACCGCCTCTACTATATCCATAGTAGCCTTGTCGGTAACGCGCCGCCCGTTGACAAATTTTGCTTTCATTCCTGCCTTCTCCATCGCAGCTGTTATCTCGGGCCCGCCGCCGTGAACAATAACAGGATTAATTCCTATGTATTTCATAAGAACCATGTCCTGATTAACGGAGTTTTTCAAGGACTCATCAATCATTGCCTTCCTGCCGTATTTGATAACAAAAGTCTTTACGGAGAATTCTCTTATATAAGGAAGGGCTTCTATAAGAACGCCTGCTTTTTTTATTAATTCTTCCATGTCTCCTCCGGTGCATGATTTCGCAGAAGTTACTAAGTTGATTATGCCTGTTTTATTGCTTATTTATTAACCGGTACTGCCTATGCTCTCGGATGCGCTTTCTTATATACTTCCTTAAGCCTCTCTGTAGTCACATGAGTATAAATCTGAGTTGTGGAAAGGTTTGAGTGCCCCAGCAGTTCTTGCACGCTCCTCAAGTCCGCGCCGTGATTTAGCAGGTGCGTTGCAAAACTGTGCCTCAACGAGTGCGGGCTTATATGCTTGTTCAAGCTGCACCTGGAAACCCACTTATCTACCAGAAACCTTACCAAACGCGGGTCAAGTTTGTTGCCTTTGTTGTTTGTGAAAAGCCATTCCGTATCATGTTTTTTTGAAGCCAGGTAAGAGTTTATTGCTGCTACAGCCTTCTCACCAAGCGGTACTATTCTTTCTTTTGAGCCTTTTCCCAGTACCTTTACCAGGGCGTTTGAAATATCCACCTCTCCGGTCTTTAATCCGGTCAGCTCACCTACCCGTATTCCCGCCGAATAGAGCAGCTCAAGTATTGCTTTGTCTCGTTTTCCGTTTTCTTCCGTAATGTCAATACCGTCAAGCAGGTGCGCGACTTCCTGCTCTTCAAGAAAACGGGGAAGTTTTTTTTCTTTCTTAGGGAAGGAGATATTCTCAGCCGGATTGGATTTGAGGATGCCTTCCCTTTTGAGATACTTAAAAAAACTCTTCAGCGTGGCAATCTTTCTTTCGAGCGTCGCTTTGCCGTACTTTTTTGCGTTCATTCCGACAATGTATTCCCTTATAGTCAGGTTTGTTACTCCTGGTAGTTCTCTTCCCTTTAGAAAAGCCGCGAACTGATCCAGATCCCGCGCGTAATTTGAGACAGTATTCCAGGAATAATTTTTTTCGGACTCTATATACCCAAGGAATTTATTCTTTTGTTCCTTCATCTGCCGGTTTGTCCTCGAGCTTTACCTCTTCGTGCTTGCACTCGGCGTTCAGGCATTTAATATTGCCTTTGACTACGACGGTCACTGGATAGCCGCATTTTGTGCAGGCTCTGGCAACCGGTTTAGCGTTGGTAATGAAGTCGC
Organism: Candidatus Firestoneibacteriota bacterium; assembly: GCA_037141215.1. GTDB lineage: Bacteria > Oederibacteriota > D2-FULL-39-29 > D2-FULL-39-29 > CAIOVX01 > JBAXDA01. The sequence continues at coordinate 1,910 of JBAXDA010000020.1, forward strand.
ATTTTGGATAATTACTGCAACCGTAAAAAGAGCCCTTCTTCCCTCTCCGGCTTACTACATCTCCGCCGCACTTCGGGCACTTTATCCCGATGCCGATGGACTTGGTGTTTTTGCATTCCGGATATTTTTCGCAGGCAAGGAATTTGCCGAACCTGCTGAATTTTGTTATCATCTTGGCGCCGCACTTGTCACAGGCAATATTTGTCGGCTCCGGCTCCGGTCCGCCTTCACCGGGAATAGATTTCGTATTCTTGCATTCAGGGTACCCCGAGCAGGCAATGAATTTACCGCGCGACCCCCATTTAATGACCATGGGTTTTTGGCACTTCTCGCAGATTTCATCGGTGCCGCTGTTTATATCCTTCTTCATCGATTCCATAAGCGGCGCTGCTTTTTCCAGATCAGCGCCAAAGAGCACATAAAATTCCTTGACCACAGCCTGCCAGGTCAGGGTTCCTTCCTCAACCTTATCAAGTTCCTCTTCCATCTTCGCCGTAAATTCAATATTGAAAATGTCCGGGAAAGTTTTTACCAGGATGTCGTTCACCAGAATGCCGAGATCCGTGGGCTTGAACCGTTTTTCAAGCCTCTCTACATAATTGCGGTCAAGAATTGTGCTGATAATCGCCGCATAAGTGCTCGGACGCCCGATATTATTCTCTTCCAGCGCTTTTACCAGCGAAGCGTCGTTGTATCTCGGCGGCGGCTGAGTGAAATGCTGTTCCGGTATAAGCGCCACAAGGAGGAGCTTCTGCCCTTCTGTGAGTTTCGGCAGAGTCGTGTTTTTCTCTTCCGCGCTCTCCTCCTCTTCTTCCCCGGGCTTCTTCTCTTTCTCGTCCTCTATTATCTCGTAAACGCTCAGGAAACCCTTGAATTTGATTACATTACCGGTGGCCCTAAACAAGCACTCTCCCGCCGTAATGTCTATGGTGGTTACTTCAAGTATAGCCGATTTCATCTGGCTTGCAACGAATCTTTTCCAGATAAGATCATAGAGCTTGAATTGATCAGGCGTCATATACTGTTTCATCTTTCCGGGTTCCCTTAAAACCGATGAAGGCCGGATTGCTTCATGGGCATCCTGGGAACTTTTCTTGTTCTTGTAAGTATTGGGTTTTTCCGGAAGGCTATCCTCTCCGTACTTGTCCTTAATCAATTGCCTGACCTCAACAATCGCTTCATCAGCAACGCGCATGGAATCCGTGCGCATATAGGTTATCAGTCCTGTAACGCCCTCCTCCCCGACATTCATGCCCTCATACAACTGCTGGGCGAGCATCATCGTTCTCTTTGCCGTGTAACCGAGCTTCTTTGACGCCTCCTGCTGAAGGGTAGAGGTGATAAACGGTGGCGTCGCGTTTCTGTTTCTTTCCTTGGCTTCTATCCTTTTTACAATGTACTCGCTGTCTTGCAGGCCGGCAATAATCGCATCGCCTTCTTCTTTAGTGTTAATCTTTGCTTTCTCGCCTTTCACCTGGATAAGTTTGGAATTAAATTCCTGCGCATCCGCCGCGGCTTTTAGCCTGGCGATCAACGACCAGTATTCAACCGGCTTGAAAGCTGTTATTTCTCTTTCACGCTCGCAGATCATGCGCAGAGCAACGGACTGAACCCTTCCGGCAGATAAGCCGCCTTGAACATTCTTCCAGAGCATCGGGCTTATCTTGTAGCCAACCAGGCGGTCAAGTATCCTTCTTCCCTGCTGTGCGTTCACGAGATTAATATCAATGTCTCTCGGGGCTTCAAGCGCGCCCAGAATCGCTTTCTTTGTAATTTCGTGAAATACTATCCTGTGGGTTGTTTTACCCTCGGTCTTCAGTTTGTTCCTGATATGATAACTTATCGCTTCACCTTCCCTGTCGGGATCGGTAGCGAAGTATATGGTGTCGGCTTTTGCCGCGTAAGCGGTTATCTCTTTAAGTATCTTGCTCTTGTCCCTCATTACAATATAATGCGGTTCGAAGTTGTTCTCCTCATCAAGCCCGAGCTTGCTTTTAGGGAGGTCTATAACATGCCCCATCGTCGCTCTGACAGTATAAGATTTGTCAAGGAACTGAGAGATGGTATGCACCTTTGTTGGAGACTCCACCAGTATTAATTTTTTGCTTATCTTCGTCGCCATGTTTACCCCTTTATTAACTTAGATGGCCTTATCTTAATTGAAATATTACAATCTTGAATCTTTTATAATGTTCTCACAAAATACTTTCCCGGAAACTGTCTTATCAAACCTTTAAGCTCAAGTACAACCAGCAAGCCGCTTACGGAGCTGACCGGAAGGCAGCATTTCTTAGCGATATCGTCAATATAGGCCGGTTCCGCATTTACAGATTGATAAACCCTGTTCTCCGGCTCCGGCAGTACAACTGCGGCAAGCTCTGCCTGTCCTTTATTATTCAGAAACTCTTCCGGAAGTATTCCTGCCAGCTCGTGAATTACATCGTCGCAGGACTCAACAAGTTTTGCTCCTGCTTTAATAAGTCCGTTCGTTCCCTTGCTCATTGCCGAGGTTACATTCCCCGGAACAGCGAAGACCTCTCTCCCCTGCTCCAACGCATACTTTGTGGTAATGAGCGCCCCGCTCTTCTCTCCCGCTTCTATAACCAGGCTGCCTAAAGACAACCCGCTGATAATCCTGTTCCTTCTGGGAAAATTCCACTTATTGGGATTTTCCGCAAGCGGGAATTCCGAAATAACCGCTCCTTTCTTCTCAATTTCTGCCGCAAGCTGTCTGTTCTCGGCCGGATAAACCTTCAATAGCCCGCTGCCAAGCACCGCTATGGTTCTGCCGCCTTTCTTAAGGGCTGTTGTGTGTGCTATGGTATCAATGCCTCTCGCCAGCCCGCTTATTATTGAAAAACCCCTTTCAACCAGGGCATTCGTGAGAGTTTCGGCCTGCAGTCTGCCATAAATACTTGGATTTCTACAGCCTACTATGCCTATTGAAAGCAAATCTTCTTTCTTTATTTCGCCTCTGACATAGAGTACCAGCGGCGGGTCAGGAATGAATCTAAGCGGAGAAGGATACTCCTCATCAATAACTGTCAGGACTTTCACATGTGATTTGCTGATGTAAATCAGTTCCCGCTCGGTTTCGTTAAGAACCTCTTTTCGTTTCTCCCCTTTTACTTCCGAAAGCACTTCTTTCAGGACCTTTGAATCGTCTCCGTGTTTCTCATAAAGCTCACGGTAAGCAAGAGGAGTTATTCCCGCGATGTTCAGCGCGACAAGCTCCCTGAACCCCAATCCCTCTCCTACAGCTTAAATGTTCTATTGTCTTACTTAAACAGATTTCACTGTTTTAATAAAACATAAATCATTATATAATGAACCGCGGGATATGTCAAGGATAAGCGAAACGGCTACTTTTTACGGGATAAAAATAATCCCGCGGGTTTAGACGCGGGATTATTAGCAAACAGGTTTTCTTTCTAGGCCTATTGCAGCCACTTTTCAAACCAGTCAAATGCGTCTTCCTGCATTGGCAGGTCGAATTTGTGCGGCCCGGGGTAAAATATTCCTTTGTAATTTTCTTTCTTTCCGGCCTTTGCATATATGGACTGTAAGCGCTTATCGGCGTCTCTCTGCCCCTTAATCGTGTAGAGACCGTCATGAATATCATACTGCACCATCAGAGGAGCAGGCACCCGGAGAGAGACAAGATCCGGGAAATCAAGGAACCTCGATAGATGCGGAAGATTGAGCATCCAGGTATGACAGGATGTTTTATTATTCAGGAACTCCGAATAAGTGCTCATAAATCCGACGCAGACCGCGCATTTAATTCTTTCGTCCAACCCTGCGAGATAAACAGTCCTTAAGCCTCCTCCGGAAAGACCCACACAGCCTATGCGTCCCGGGTCAATTTCTTTTCTTGTGAGCAGATAGTCAACACCGCGCCTGTCCTCATAAGAGAAGACACCCTGCAGGGTAGTCCCGGCATTTAGCAGATGCTTAGTGACCTGCCCTTCATGATTTGCGCAATTTCTATTATACTTCTTTATGTATTCTTCCGAGCCGCGTTTTTTTCCTTTTAGCTCCGGCATAAGAGCGTCTGTAATGTATTCAGGGTCAAACTTCCTGCTGCCCCACATAAAAAGGTCAATCACCAGTACCGCGAAACCTCTTTTTGCAAGTTCGTTTGCATAGGCTCTTCCGCCATAATATTCGTTCCTGAAATCCTTGAGAAGAGGATACTCCCCCGGAAATTCAGTAACTTTTTCTTTTCCAAAGTATTTGTATCCGCCGTGATCATGAAGCACAAAGATAGCGGGAAGTTTTCCTGTCCTGTATTTGGGATAAAGGAAATAGGCCTTTACTTTTGGGCCATAGGACAGGTCGTAGGAAACATCCTCAATTACCACGCCATCAAGCTCGGCCTTGCCGTGAACCCTTGCCCTAAACGGAACATCTTTGGGCCTAAAAGCCATAAGATCAAAAACCCTTTCTTTTGCTTCTTTTCTCCAAGCTTCAATGCTTTTTTTGCCTTTGTTAAGGAAGGAGAAAGGGTATTTGAGCTGCTTCTTTAGCATCTCAACAAATCCAAAATAATTCGATATATCGTTCTTTTTCATAAGACTGCTCCTTTAATCAAGGTTAAGCAAAGAGTAATTGAATTTCCGGCTGGTCCTTCCATAAATTATTTAACGGATGTATCTTAAACATATTTAGCATTTTTAGTGCTTGTTTTCCATAATTATCCTGTTCAAGAACGCGGAATTCCAATAAACAAAGAGGCTCCCGACAACCGGGAGCCTCAAATTTATATTCTCGCTACTTCTACTTCCTTCACTACTTTTTCTTTGGCTCTTCTATAGCTTTCTTTGCCTTGGCTACTGCTTCAGCTTTCGGATCGGCTGCTTTCTTTACTTTCTTTTCCTTTATGACGCGGTCAACAAGCTCTATTATCGCAGTCAGAGCGTTGTCGCCTTTACGGTTCTTGAGTTTCAGTATCCTGGTATAGCCGCCCTGTCTCTCTTTATACCTTGGGGCTATATAATTCACAAGCTTGCCTACAATATCTTTATCCCTTACAACCGCCTCAATATGACGGATGTTAGCAAGTCCGCCTTTTTTCGCAAGCGTGATAAGTTTTTCAACAGTGCGCCTTACCAGTTTCGCCTTTACAAGCGTTGTGACAATCCGCTCATGTTTGATTATGGATATTGCCATATTATTCAAAAGCGCTTTTCTGTGCTCGTAGGTTCTGCCGAGTTTCTTGCTGGAAAGTCTGTGTCTCATAAATTACTCCCTTAATCTTTAATTACTCTTCCGAGGCTCCGCCGGAATTTTCTGCGTCTACTTTCATTCCGAAGGAAAGCCCCATGGTGCCGAGTATGTCGGCTATTTCTTTCAAAGACTTCTTGCCGAAATTCCTGTACTTTAGCATATCTCCTTCGCTCTTGGAAACAAGCTCAATGATGGTTTGTATTCCCGCGACTTTAAGGCAGTTAGCGGACCTGACGGAGAGTTCGAGCTCATCAACACTCTTCTTGAGTATTTCCTTGAGTTTCTCCATATCTTTGTCAACGGGCGCTTCTTCTTCTACTTCCATATCTTCTTCAACATTGATGAAGATGCTTAAGTGATCCCTGAGAATTTTTGCGGTGAAAGAAAGCGCGTCCTCGGGCTTGATTCTGCCGTCTGTCCAGACTTCAAGCACAAGCTTTTCATAGTCCGTGATCTGTCCGACCCTGGTATTCTCAACGGTAAAATTAACCTTGGTGACAGGAGTGAAAATGGAATCTATCGCAAGCGTGCCGATAGGATTGTCTTCTTTTTTGTTGGTCTCGGCGGTAACATATCCCCTGCCAACATCCACAGTCATTTCAATGTTTATCTTTGAGTTGCTGTTGGTCAAAGTGCAGAGCGTAAGTTCCGGGTTTACTATCTCCAGCTCCGCATCCTGTTTGATATCTTTTGCTTTAACGGTTTTTTCGCCGGAAACAGTCAATTGGATCTTTTTCTGCGACTGTCCGTGAAGCTTGAGTTTAAGCTGCTTAATGTTCAGAATTATCTCTGTTACATCCTCGGCAACACCTTCTACGGTTCCGAATTCGTGCTGGACGCCGTCAATTTTAATTGTGGTGACAGCAGCAGCCTGTATGGAGGAAAGGAGGACTCTCCTTATAGCCGTGCCGATAGTTTGGCCGTAACCCCTTTCAAAGGGCTCTGCAACGAATTTGCCGTACTTATCGCTTAAAGAATCTTTATCCACTTCAAGCTTGTTAGGCATCTCCATTCTTTTCCACTTCATAATATAACCCCCTTAAAACTTCGCTTATTACACAGATTAGGAGAACAGCTTGCATTTATTTTGCTCTCCCCCGTGACGCCCTTAATTGAACCTTTCTATAATTATTCTTATTATCTTCTGTAGAACTCGACAATGAGCTGCTCGTTAACTATGGCCCCTATCTCGTCCTTTTCCGGCATTTTTTTGTAGGTAATAGAAAGCAGATCAAGATTGACTTCAAGCCAGCCGCTCGGTATCATGCCGCGCTCTTTAATCCTTTCCACAGCCGCCTTTACACCCTTCAATTCCTTTGCTTTGGGCTTAAGGGTGATTACTTCGTTTGGCTTCAATATATAAGAAGGGATATTTACACAGCCGCCGTCAACAAGAACATGCCCGTGCATTACAAGCTGCCTTGCCTGATCCCTTGAAGCCCCAAAGCCGGACCGGAACACAACATTGTCAAGCCTGCTTTCAAGAAGTTTTAGCAAGTGAAGGCCTGTAACACCTGGTTTTCTGGAGGCAATTTCGAAGAATCTCTTGAACTGGCCTTCATTAAGGCCGTACATCCTTTTTGCTTTCTGTTTTTCGCGAAGCCGAATTCCATACTCTGAAAGCTTTGTGGGTTTCTTTCCGTGTTGCCCCGGCGCAGTCTGTCTTTTTTCCAGAGCGCACTTGGGAGTAAAGCACCTGTCCCCTTTCAGAAACATCTTTACTTTTTCCCTTCTGCACAGCTTACATTTCGATTCGGTGTGTCTTGACAATTTCCTATTCCTCCTTTTGGATCTCTTTCAGTTTACAATCCCGTTTGACACGGAAATCTTATTCCTGAAAGCCTCTATATTTCTAAGTTATTGGTTGTTAGTTGTTGTTTTAAACTCTTCTCTTCTTTTTGGGTCTGCAGCCATTATGAGGTATCGGGGTTACATCTTTAATAACCGTTATTTTTAACCCGATTGTCTGTACTGCCCTGATCGCGGATTCCCTGCCTGCTCCCGGGCCCTTAACAAATACTTCAACATGCGTAAACCCCTTGTCCATAGCCTTCTTTGAGGCCTGCTCTGCAGCTATCTGGGCCGCAAAAGGCGTGCCTTTCTTTGATCCCTTAAAGCCGAGGCCGCAGGAACCTGCGCTGCTCCAGGCCGCTACCGCGCCGCTCATATCTGTTATAGAGACAATGGTGTTATTAAAAGTGGAGTGGATGTGAACCACGCCTCTTTTCATAGGCCTGTTATCCCTTCTTGGGGCTGCAGCGGGAGCCGGTGTTGCAGCAGGCTGAGCCGCCGAAGGCGCCGTCGGCACTGCTGGCGTTGCCACCGGGGCCGCGGGTTTCACTTCTTTACTGTCTTTTTTTATCTCACTCATTTATTTTCTCCTGATCTCTCTTAAGTGTTCTATGGGTTATTTTGTTTCTGCTGCTGCTTTGGCTTCTTTTCTTACTACACCAACAGTCTTTCTCTTGCCTTTTCTGGTCCTTGCGTTTGTTTTTGTCCTTTGACCTCTTACCGGCAGGTTTCTCTTGTGCCTCAAACCCCGGTAAGAACCTATATCAATAAGGCGTTTTATGTTCATAGAAACTTCACGCCTCAAATCGCCTTCCACTCTGTATTCCTGAATGGCTTCCCTGAGTTTTTTTAAGTCCTGCTCCGTAAGATCGTTGGTCCTTGTCTCAGGCTTTATTCCTGACGCCGCAAGGATCTTAACTCCAAGGGACCAGCCGATGCCGTAAATATAAGGCAATGCCGCGTCTATTCTTTTGTTTTTGGGCAAATCAACACCCGCAATTCTTGCCATCTTTTTTCTCCTTAATTTGTTCTTTCGTTTATAACATTCATAAGGTTAGTAACGTTCTTAAAGCTAAAGCGCTTTAGCGTTAAGCTTATCCCTGGCGCTGCTTGTGTTTAGGGTTGGAACACACAACTCTCACAACTCCCTTTCTCTTAAGCACCTTGCATTTGTCGCATATTTTTTTAACCGACGCTCTTACTTTCATTTTATCACCCTATCCTGTAAGTTATTCTGCCGCGTGTCAGATCATACGGCGACAGTTCAAGTTTTACTTTGTCACCCGGAAGAAGTCGGATATAATTCATCCTCATTTTCCCGGATATGTGCGCAAGAACTCTGTGCCCGTTATCAAGTTCTACGCGGAACATTGCACTGGGCAAAGCTTCGTGTATCTTTCCTTCCACTTCAATGCTGCCTTCTCTTGCCATCAGTTGCTCCCGATATCGGTCAGAACCTGCGCGCGGCCGTCAACTATCGCGACCGTCGCTTCAAAATGAGCTGAAAGTTTTTTGTCCTTAGTGGTAACGGTCCACTCATCTTTTCCTATTACTACATCAAAGACACCAGCATTCACCATCGGCTCAATACAGAAGGTCATTCCGTCCTGAAGCCTTATTCCTGTTCCCGGTTTTCCGAAGTTCGGTACCTGCAGGTCTTCATGAAGAGACCTGCCAATGCCGTGCCCCGTAAAAGCCCTTACAACTGAGTAACCATTCTTTTCGGCCAACGATTGAACAGCGAATGAAACATCCCCCATTCTGTTTGCCGTTGTTACCTTCTCTATAGCTGCCGCGAGGCATTCCTTCGTAACACTTACAAGTTTTCCGGCTCCCTCGCTGATTCTGCCGACAGGAAAAGTTGCAGCAACATCCCCGTAAAAACCGTCCTTCAGAACACCGACATCCAGGCTTACGATGTCTCCTTCTTTAAGCTTCCTTTCGGAGGGTATCCCGTGCACGACCTCTTCATTAATAGAGATGCAGGTGTTAGCCGGATAACCTCTGTAGCCTTTAAAAGCTGATTTTGCGCCTTTTTCTATTATCAAAGAATTGCCGTACCTGTCAAGCTCAGCGGTTTTTATGCCCGCCTTCGCCATCTTACCCATGCCTGCCAGTACTTCTGCTGCAAGCCTTGCGCATTTTCTCATTGATTCTATCTCAGCCAGAGATTTAAGAATAAGCATTAGGCTATATTGTTGTCTTTCAAGACCTTTTTCATTGAAGTCATTATATCCGAAATTCCTATTTCGGCATTGACATCACGGAGCAGTCCTGTTGCCCTGTAGTATTCTATTAAAGGTTCTGTATCCCGGGCATACACAGCGAGCCTGTTCTTGATAGTCGCTTCTGTGTCATCCGCCCTTTGGTATAGTTCTCCGTCGCAGACATCGCAGACCTTTTCGCCTTTTTTTGAAGGCTGGGAGAAGAGGTTAAAGATGGCGCCGCATTTTCTGCAGACACGCCTGTTTGTAAGCCTCTTAAGAATAAGCGCATCAGAAACATTCAGATTCACAACAAGATCAAG
>JBAXDA010000021.1:0-11058 GCA_037141215.1 Candidatus Firestoneibacteriota bacterium
ATGTGATAATAATCACAATTATACAAATTCTATACATCCTTGTCAATAGTTTGATGAATCCCCCATACTGCGTTGTTTAATAACGCATATTATCAGCATAGACGTGTTTTACTATTAGTTGTTATATTGCACTATATTTCACATTATACAAGAACGACAATGTCGCTTACATTTATTACTACTGCTACAATATGGCTGTATTTATGTTCCACTTATCACAATATCATACCCTTCTTAAATAAGGATAATTACAAGGACTGTAAACTCTCAACAGTTATCATAATTAGGACTGACAATTGTGGGTGGAGCAGGAAGAAAGCAGAGGTCATATTCTCAGGGTCTATTCTTTTCTCTATTATAGGCGTCCAGCGCGGCAGGAAAAGGGGAAAGCACCCGTTCAAGCACGCCTTGAAGGAAGGAAATTGCTATTCCATAGTTTGTAATTGCAACATTCTGCTCTTTCGCTTTCTGGATACGCGAGAGCATCTCTCTTCTTGTCAGCATGCAGCCGCCGCAGGGTATAACAAGCTTATACTCCGAGAGATTCTCCGGATAATCCCTGCCGGAGCAAATGTCCACTTTAATATCGCCGCCGACATATTGCCTGAGCCATCTTGGTATCTTGACCCTGCCTATGTCATCCTCAATGGCATGGTGACTGCAAGCCTCCGCTATAAGAACCTTGTCCCCCGGCTTCATCCTCTTTACTGCGGTTATGCCTTTTGCCGACTCAACAATGTCCCCCTTATAGCGGGAGAACAATATGGAAAATGTCGTGCACTTTATTTCTTTGGGAGTATCCGCAACCATTTTGAGCACGGTCTGCGAATCTGACACAATGATGTCCGGAGGCGTCTTCAGCTTTGCGAGTATATGCGCGTATTCTCTTTCCTTAACCACAAGACAGGCCTGGTCATTGTCCAGCGCGTCCCGGATGGTCTGGACCTGAGGCAGTATCAATCTTCCCTTTGGCGCCTGAAGATCTATGGGTATCACAAGCACTGCCAAACCCCCGGGAGGAAGAAGGTCTCCAATAAGCGCCGGCGGGTTCAAGTATTCGTCTGGCGCGGCTTCTATCAGGTGCTTCTTCAGGGAGTTTATCGTTCTGTCCCTGTGCTCGGTATCCAGACTTGAGCAGATAATTATCCTCTCAGAAACTGCGCCGGCTTGTTTCAAAAAAGCTTCGGAAGGCTTCTTCGTGTCGGCTTTATTCACTACAATGATAACCGGGGTCTTCCGCGCTTTTGCCTCCGCGGCTATTGTTTCTTCGTAAGGAGTCCAGGCATCAGGCTCGGTCACAAGGAGAAGGATATCGGAACGGTCAAAGACCTTAACCGTCTTTTTTATTCTTAGGCCCCCGAGTTCTGATTTGTCGTCAAAGCCCGCCGTATCAAGAAAAACCACCGGACCGAGAGGCAGAAGTTCCATAGTTTTTTCCACAACATCCGTGGTCGTGCCGGCGATGGGGGAGGTAATAGAGACATCTTGTCCCGAGATAAGATTTAGAAAGCTGGATTTGCCGACATTCGTACGGCCAAAGATACTTATCTGAAGTCTTAGCGACTTAGGTGCGGTCTGCATCTTCGTCCCTGTAACCGAGTGAAACGAGATTGTAAGGCGAGAGAACTTTTTCTACCAGTTCGGCACCCAGTTTTTCCGAGAGGAATATTTTAAGATTTGGCCTCTCCGAGGAATTGAATTCTTTAAGCAGCGCGTTTGCCTTATCATAACCTATATGGGGCAGGAAGGCGGTAATAAGCGCGGGGCTCTTTTCAAAGTATTCCCTGCATTTTTCCGCGACGGCAACTATTCCTTCAACATGCTTCGTAAACATGGCATTTGCATTAGCCAGAAGCTCAAGGGATTCAAGCATCGCGTGCGTAATGAGGGGCATGAATTCATTTATCTGCAAAGTGCCTTGAGCGCAGGCGCTTGCTACCAGCTGGTCATTGGAGAGAACTCTCATCCCTGCCTGCGCAACGGCCTCCGCAATGACCGGGTTGACCTTGCCCGGCATTATGGAAGAGCCTGCCTGCACTCCGGGAAGCTTTATTTCACCGAGAAGATTTAGGAGCCTCAGATCAGAAGAGACTTTTATGAGATTTACGGCATTTGCTTTAAGTATGCCTGAAACCTCGACAAAAGCATCATTATTTGCCGTCGGGTCAAGGACATTCTCTCCGCGCGCCAGACCCAAAGCCGTAAGCTCGCGCAGCTTTTCAATAACAAGGTAGATATAGCTCTTAGGCGCTCCCAGCCCGGTTCCGACTGCCGTACCTCCGATATTAACAACCCTGATGCGCTCCTCGCATTTGAAGGTCCTCCAACGGTCGCGAGCAAAGGCCTCCGCGAAAGCCGAGAACTCCGCTCCCAGTGTAATCGGCACAGCTTCCTGCATTTCTGTCCTGCCAATTTTCACTATTCCGGCAAATTCTTTTTCTTTTTTCTGGAACGCGCCCTGAAGTTTAGCCGTCTCGGCGCTCAGTTTTTTTAAACCCCAAATTACCGCTATTTTTAACGCTGTCGGATAAACATCGTTCGTGGATTGGTGTTTATTGACATCTTCAATAGGATGAAGAACAGAATAATCTCCTTTCTTCCCGCCAAGAATTTCAATACCCCGGTTGGCAATAACCTCATTGACATTCATATTGGTTGAGGTGCCCGCTCCGCCCTGCAAAGCGTCAACGGGAAATTGACCGTCAAGCTTACCTGCAAAGATCTCTTCCGCGGCAAGTATAAGAGCGCCGGCCTTCTTTTTATCAAGATAATTCAATTCCAGATTGGCAAGAGCAGCGGCTTTTTTAACGAGAGCCAGAGCGTGGATGAGTTTTTTATTGACGGGCAGTCCGCTCAAGGGAAAATTCAAAATAGCCCTTTGAGTGTGTATGCCCCAGTAGGCATCGGAAGTGATTTTAACTTCTCCAAGCAGGTCTTTTTCTATGCGGTAATCCATAACTTCCTTGTACTTTTTAAAGCTCTTAACAATCAAGCTTCCTGCTATTTCTGCTCTTCCAGGGGAACTTCTTTCTCTGTTTTTATTGTTCTTTTACGCTGCTGCTTGGCCGGCAGACTTTCCTCATCACGAAACAAAAGCCCCAAAGACATTTTCTGGGTGGTTCCCAGGTCGCCGGAAGGGACATAAGCATAATCAAGTCTTATAGCGCCAATATTTAAGCCGCCGCCGAAGGAAAGTCCGCCTACTCCCCTGGTGCTGTAGCCTGCCCTCAGAATAAAAGAGGAGCCTGCGCCCATGTCCGTTATATATTCGCCGCCCGCAGAAAAATTAACTGCGCCGTCCTTTGGAAATCCTGCTTCCGCGGCAAGAGTAAAATCTCTTTGAAAAAGCACGGCAAGCCCTGCCTTTAGATTAAGCGGCATATCAAATTCAGCGCTGAGAAATTTTGAAGCGGCGCCTATATTTTGCGCAACCAGGGCTGCCTTAAGCATAAACGACGGGGCAAGCTCAAAAGTTTGAAGGAGGCCCGCGTCAAAAACAAGAGCGGAGGCAGCAACACCGATGTTCATGCTGACAAATTTTATCCCGGCTCCAAGGTTCAGTCCATTTAGAGAAACGGCGTAAGTCAGCCCGGCGCTAATATCATACGGGCTTATTGAGCCGGTTTCTGCTCCGAGCGCGTCATATTGCATCATAGAACCGTAAGAAATATATTTGGCATTCACACCGATAGTACCAAAGGAAGCGGGCATGGAGACAGAGACCCAGTCAAAAGACATATCCTGGAAATAGATAGCGTGCATCATATCAATAGAAATACCGGGGATAACCGCGAGCGCGCCTGGATTCCAGAACATAGCCGTGGAATCGTCGGCCAGCGCGGAGAAAGCTTCTCCCATCCCGGCCGGCCTTGCGCCAACGCCAATTTTTAGAAATTGCGCTCCGGCGGTACCGGCAGCACCTGAAGAGAAAGAAGCGTGACCTCTATCAGCGGCGATAATTACGGCAGCTGTTATCACAAGAATATAGGTGAAGATTCTATTAAGCATAGGCCTCTTAGTGTTTCCTGTTTACTAACAATAAGCAACTGTTCCTGGAAGCTTTTCGCGCAAATTGTCCTATCTGACTGAGCCGCGACAGATCAACCGCCAAGCGGAATTATTTCTTAGTCTTTGTTTTAGTTTTCTTTTTCGCCGGCGCCTTTACAATCTTTGCGGGGGCTTTTTTTACGACCTTGAGTTTTTCCAGCCTGTATCTGATAACAGTCTGATATTGTTTTGAATCACCCTTAAAGAACATACCCGGGCCTTTGAGATACTCTTCCTCATGCAGGCCTACAAGTTTGTAGCCCCTTTCTTTTGCGAATATTTGAAGCAGGTCCACGGTAGGGGCTTCATCGGAATAGGCTCCTATATGCAGTATCTGCGCAACCTCGCCGTATTCCCAGTATTTCAGTTCAAGCTTCAAATCTCCCTTCTGCTCGGGCAATTCAATAACCTCTTCGGGAACCGGCAGCCCGAAATTACCCACCCATTGATCCGCCGGAATTTTAAGATCAGCCGTCCACCTTGCTCTGGGAGCTGCCGCCTTTGACCTGTCAACGCCCTTTAAACTAAAATAAGTTTTGAAAAGCGCCGGGATAGCCCGCATAGAGGTCTTTGACGGATCGCCCGTTAATTCAACGCAAAGCATTTTCTGCCTCTCCATCTTTACTATCTCAGGCGAGGTCAAATGCTGGTAGGCTTTTAAGTCGGGAGCTTTTGGCATTACCATGAAGATGAAACCCCCCACAAGAACTACTGCCACCGCTGCAATTACTGCGAGAATTATCCAAAACTTTTTCATTTTCCCTCCGTTGATCCCTTGCTGAATCCGGCAAAGTATTAATTATTATACCTTAATATTTTGACACCCCCAATGCGCACCTTTAGTCTGATCAGCGCTTATAAACAGACCCTTGCTGCGCCTTGCCGCTAAAGGTCTTGTATATACCATCTCTCTGCTCTATTGTCTTATCTATGTTAAACTTATCTTCTACCGACCGCCTCGCGCTCTCTCCTAGTTTTTTGGCTTTTTTGGGATTTGAGAGCAGGTCATTGATTACAGCCGCAAGCCTTTCGCTCTCGCCGGGAGGGAAAGTCCTGCCGGTAATGCCATTCTCAATTATTTCCAGGACACCGCCCGCCGCAGTGCCTATCACAGGTTTTGCTAGAGCCATGCCTTCTATGAGAATCAGCCCGAAGGTCTCAAATACCGAGCACATTACTATGATATCGGAAGCATCCATTATGGCAGGAACATCGGGCCTGAACCCCAAGAATCTGACATAAGCCTCCACTCCGAGCTCCTTAACTCTTGCCAAAAGTCCTCTAAAATAAGCCTCTTCTGCTTCTCCCTCGGGTTTTCCTGAGAAAACAAACTGGGCTGACGGATGGGTCTTTATCACGGAAGGAACGGCTTCAAGCAGTATATGCTGCCCCTTGCCTCCGTTTATTCTTCCTGCCATGCAGATGAGCTTATCATTTTCGGAATAACCCGCTTCCTTCCTGAAAGCGCTGCCGTATTTTCCCGGGACAAAAGAATTCTTAAGATCAACACCGTTATAGACTGTCACAACTTTCTCCGGATTTACCGGAACGGTCTCTATAACATTCTTTCTCACCAGCTCGCAGACCGCCATAACGCATTTAACATTTTTAAATATCCAGCCGTGAAATATATCCATTTTCTTTACGGTAGAATACACATGCTTGGTGCAGACGATAGGAACACTGCCGCCTAACTTTGCCGCGAGGATTAGATTTGCCAGGTCTCTCGTCCAGTGAGAGTGGATGATATCAAACTTGTAACGCCTCAAGAAACCTGCCGTCTTTATTATTTCAAGAGGATTAAAATATCCTCCCATAGAGGTGTAGAGCACCGGTATTTTTTTTGCTCTTGCGGCAGAATCTACGGGGGAGCCGGCCTTACAGAGGATAGTAACGGTATGCCCTCTCTCTGTCAGCTTGCCGGATAAGGGAATCGTGAAGAGCTCGCGCCCTCCCGCTGTGGTGCTGGAGATAACCTGCAGAATGTTCATAAATTATTATAGCATTTAACTATGATTTATTTCTATTCAAAATCAGGAGCAGGGAAAGACGCCTTTAAACCAACAAATTGGTTTTCATTATCTGCGACGCTTGAGCGGCATCGCAATGGCAGCGGGTTTTCTCATTTACTATAATCAATCAGCACTCCGAGATAATCCCTGTTTCTGCCTTCGCCAAGATCTTTGTAAACCCCCAAAGTATCGTCTAATCTGATAGTTTTTGAAACATAAGGTTTGACATTAAGCATACCGTTTCTTATCAGCTCAAGCACCGAATTGTAATTGGCCGGGAGGTCCCACTTGTCAAAAGGTGTTGCCCGATAGGGCAGGACCTGGCGGCAACCCATAATCGTGAGCTCCTTAACCTGAAAGTCCGTGAAAAAGTCCGCCATTACATCTTTGTGCAGCCCGCCGACCATAGCAATCCGCCCCGCATATGCGGCAGCTTTAAAAAGGTACGGGAAAATTCTGTCACTGCCGGAAGCCTCTACTATCGCGCCGGCTCCCTTGCCTCCGGTCGCCTTTTGAATGACTTCAACCGGGTCTTCCTTTAGAGGATTTACGGTAATGTCGGCTCCGCATTTACCCGCAACCGCGCATCTTTCTTCGGCAAGATCCACTCCTATGACCGGATTTGCACCGCAGAGCTTCGCGAGCTGAACCGAAAGCAGGCCGACCAACCCCAGCCCAAAAACGGCAACCGGTTCGTTAATCTTAATATCCAGGCGCCTTATACCGTGCAGCGCCACTTTCCCGAGGGCAAGGAAGGTCGCGTCCGATGGGTCGTCTTTTTCGGAGAGCTTCACACAGTCAGCAGCATCGGCAAGCGGATAAGTTTCGTGGTTTGCGAGAGACCAGACAAGGTCGCCTTTTTTAAAATTACTCACGCCGCCGCCTATTTCTATGACTTCGCCTGTGAGGCTGTATCCGGGATTGGAAGGATATGCAGCACCTCCCCTTTTATGACCCAGGTAATCTGTCATTTCCGTACCCAGACTCATCAGAGAGTATCTGGCTTTAAGCAGAAGCTGCCCCTCTTCAGGCGTCCTTTCCTTTACTATTATCACCGCCGATTTCTGCTTGTCGAAAATAACTTTACGTGAATTCATTCTGCCTCCATATGTCTGATTCAGCGGTACACTTAATTTATTAGCCTGAAACTTTTATTCTTCCGGCGCGTTCTCCGGCCAGACAACTCTTCCGTAGTCCGCAAACGAAAGCTTTTCCATGGAATGATAATAATGGCTGTAATAATTGACCTGCCTCTCCACAAGTTCCGGATCCGAGATAATCTCTTCAAGTGACGCAAGGCATGAGTTATCTCTGTTAAAGATTATCCTGCCTATAGAGGGATCCAGCGGTAGACGCTTTCCCTTATAATGAACTACTATTATGCAATGCCCCTCACCGTTTAAGCATCTCATATTAAGCCCGGTTGCTTTAAAACACTTTTTGCTCTTGTTCAAACGAAGTTTTTCTACCAAGCCCTGAAGCACATCCGCAGAAGACCCGCACATTGCCGTGTTATGGCGCAATATGGAAAGCGGATTATATACATCCTCTACAAAGGAAGGCGTCTGCGCATAGGTCATAAAAGCGGGAATATGTACAAGGTAATTCAGTCCGATAAGCCGGTCAATATCATTGTCAAACCTGGCATAGATATAGTCCGCGATGCGTTTCATAACGCCTTTTTTCATAAGGTTAAAAGTCACCTTGCCGTCAGTGCTGACTAGGCAAAAATCCGAAGCCGCGCCTTCTGCGGTATTCTTTCTCTCAAAATCAGGAAGGACCGACTTTATGTACTGTATCTTTTTCAGCGTAAAATCCGTATCAGACTGCTTAGGGTTTTTAACCGGAGAACGGGGCTTTCCGAAATGCACCATAAGACCGTTGTGATAGCCGGCGAGATAGTCTCCCCTATAAAGAACATTTCCGTTATCGTCTTTAATCTTTATTCTTATCTTGAACCTGGACCACTCTTTATCATTCAGCGTGTAATCCAGGGATAGCTTTCTGCTTTCCCTTCCTCTGAGCGCAAAAGAAGAACAGGCGCTGGAATACCACGAGTACTCTTTGCCGTAAAAGGTCTCGACGCAGAGCTGGTAATTGGCCGGCTTTGCGGAAAGGCCTCTAACCTCCACCTCAAGCCGGTTCTCTACCCCGACCTGGAACCTGTCAAGAAAAATGCTCTTCACCTCAAGAGGTTTTTTTGTAAATACCAGGTCATTGAAAGCCCAGGGCGAATGAGAAACAGCTGCCTTCTGTGTCGCAAGACGCGCTACTTCCGCTATCTGCGCTTTTGACCGCAGGAAGGAAATGCCCATTGTCATATTAGGGTCGTACTTTGCTTTAAAAGAAGCGAAAGCTATCTTGAAAAGGACGGACCATTTTGAAATGCCGACCTTTACCGCAGAGTCAAACTTCACCTTATCCGGCTGGGCATACGCTTTTCTTTCGCTCTTGACCGTCCCCAAATAACTCTTCATATGTACCGCTTCGTGCGTGTTTATAGGATTAACCATGTATTGATAATATTCGCTGTGATCGTGATTCGGGTCAATGAAAACTTCCATTGTATCATCAGTCCACATAGGCATTTTTTTGCAATATTTGCGCAGGCCTTCTTTAGGGTCAAAATCGCTCTCCATAAGGATATAGAGCATCTTCCCTGTATTCAGTATGTAGGCCTTTGTATTCCCGTCCGAGAAATTCGAGAAGAGCGCTGCTTTGGACTTTGGAAAGTTGCCGAGGGTGACTTTGCCC
This sequence comes from Candidatus Firestoneibacteriota bacterium, assembly GCA_037141215.1. GTDB lineage: Bacteria > Oederibacteriota > D2-FULL-39-29 > D2-FULL-39-29 > CAIOVX01 > JBAXDA01. The sequence goes on from JBAXDA010000021.1 coordinate 8,814, forward strand.
TCCCCGGAAATAGGAGCGCAGATAGTTTCAAACTCGTTCTTCCAGGGTAGATTCCTAAGTTGAAGCCATTGGTTTTTTTCTTTCATATTCCTCTCCCTTAAAACTGTTTTTCCTGCCTATTCTTATGTTAAATAGAACACCTCAATCAATATAGCACTAATTATTTGTGCTGTAAACAGTACGGAACGCATAACTGTTATTTCTTCTCCCTCATCTGATCAATAAACTCACCCGCTCTCTGGACGGGTATCAGCATATAATTCCGCATTGCACCCAAGCCTTCCATTAGCCCGACCACGATGGTTGACCTGACCACTCCAAAAACATGCTCCTCTGCGGCTTCTTTCGGCTCTTCAACCTTCCTTAGAATAAAGACAGGTAAATTTCTCAACACGGCTCCCGCGAAGAAGAGCAGTTGGAAAGCGCCGATCTGCAGGAAAAGCAGCTTAAAATTTACCGGACCCATCCAATCTATCAGATAACCGCCGCATACCGGCCCGATGAAAGCAACGAGGCTCGTGAGAATGGTATTGAAAGCCAGATACAAAGCCCTCTGATTCCTGGGAGTAAGCCTGAACATAATATTAAACTGCCCCACTTCCATTCCCGGCCAAAAAAGTCCGGCAATAATGCTCTGCGGCACCATAAACCACATATTCCAGCCCACAAATATCATCAATAAAGGAATTAATCCCAAAAATCTCCCGCAAATAAGCATTACCGGTTTATACCCGTATTTATCCATCATCTTGCCCCAAAAACCGGTGATGAGCAGGCGCGTAAACAAAGTCACCACGGAAAATATCGCGATATACTTGTAGCTCATTTTAACTTCTCTGATAAGGAAGACATTCATGAAAACGCCGGTCAAACCCATAATAAAGGCCCAGGTGGTATTGAACAGGACCAGCCGCATGAAATTATTATTCTTAGTTATCTCCCAGAGTTTTTTAGGTATATCAAGCACTGAAGCTTCACTGCTGGCGTCACCGGTCCCGGGAACTTCAGGGATGCGTTTCTGGACCACAAGCGCGATTATCCCAAAAACAGCCGCAAGAGCAAAGAGGCTGCCAAAGCCGAAGTGCGGGTTCACGGAGTTCCATTTGTCTATGTACCAACCCCCGAAGAGCGTCAGCAGAACAGCGGAAAAATTGGCCACATAGGTCCGTCTTCCAAAATAATATCCGCGCTGGTTCCAGGGAATTAGAGCTCCCATCCACGAGGTCCAGACTATGGAAGAATATGTCACAAAGAGGGACATAATGGCGAATATTGCCGAAAAAAAGAGCAGCGGCGAGGCGACGACCTTAAAATATACCAGGAAGGGAATTGCGGCCGCAAAGAACCAGAGAAGGCGGTAAGGAAGTACTGCCTTAAAATATAATTTTTTCTTGTTTGTCGAACGGTCAATAAAGAACGAATAGAGCGGAGCGGCAAAATTCGCCAGCAAAGGAATTGAGGTTATCCAGCCTATCTGTTTATTGGTGGCTCCGAATAAACACAGGTAGCCGGTAAAAAACACCCCTGCCGTGATGCCGCTCAGCCCCTGGACCAAAGCTACTTCCATTATAAAAGAATTGAAAACGCTCTTTTTTAGCGGCTCCGGAAGCTGAAGGTCCGGTGGTTTAACGGGAGGGTTTTCTGCTATTTTTTTCTCTTCCATATCCTCTTCTCTATTTGTTTCGGAACTTCTTCAACAATATTGCCCAGATAGGTTACGGGTACCAGGGCAAAATTTATCAGCGAGCTCAAACCCTCAATAACCCCCGAGCGGACAAGCAGAACTACTTTATCAAAATGCCCCTCCCCTGTTTCCTGCAGTTTCCTAAGGAAAAGCGAAGGAAGGAACCTGCCTACGGTGCCCAGCAAAAACAATAACTGGTAGTTATTCAACTGCATGAAAACTATATCCAGCTTGAACGGGCCTATTAGCCCGAGTATGGCCCCGCCTGCGGCAGGAGCAAGAGAAGCCGCAACAGCCACGGCAATGGTATTAAAGGCCATATAAGCTGCCCGTTTGTCCTTCGGAGCTATCTTCATCATAAGATTGAAAGACCCCAAATTAAAACCCGACCAGCAGGCGCCCGCAATAAAATAAGTCACCCCGAGCATCCACTGGGCATAGCCTACGAAGATCCAGAGAATCGGAGTAATGCTCAAAATATTTCCTGTAAAAAGCATAACCGGTTTTGAGCCGAATTTGTCTATGGCTTTTCCCCAGAACGATGTAGTAGCAAGGCCCATG
>JBAXDA010000022.1:0-11015 GCA_037141215.1 Candidatus Firestoneibacteriota bacterium
TTAAGGTTCGCAATCAGGGAAGGCGGACATACCGTAGGCGCAGGCGTAGTAACAAATATAATTGAATAGGGCCAAAGGGAAAAATGGATAACAAGCAGAAGATCAGAATAAAGATGAAGTCGTATGACCACAGGTTGCTCGACAAATCAGTCGTCGAGGTTGTTAATGTCGCGAAGAGAACCGGTGCCAGGGTCGTCGGACCCATACCTCTGCCTACTAAAATAAGCAGATACACCGTTCTTAGATCTCCGCACGTTGACAAGAAATCAAGAGAGCAGTTTGAAATAAGAGTGCACAAAAGGCTTCTTGACATAATGGAACCGACACCAAAAACCGTGGATATGCTGTCAAAGCTCGACCTTCCGGCCGGCATTGACGTTGAAATAAAACTATAATACACATCTTAAAAAGGGAAGCTGATAACAATAGGGCTTCACATTTACTTTTTTAAGAAAACGAGGTTTTTATGGCTGCAATATTAGGGAAAAAAGTAGGAATGACACAGATCTTCCATGACGGCAACACTGTGCCCGTAACCGTTATACAGGCCGGGCCCTGCATTGTTGTTCAGAAGAAAACTGTCGAAAATGACGGCTACGACGCCGTCCAGGTCGGATATGTTGACAAGAAGGAAAAATCTGTCACGAAGCCTGAAGCGGGGCACTTTAAAAAAGCCAACACCGCCCCCAAAGCGTATCTGTCAGAATTCAGGACAGAAGCCGAGCTCAAACTCGAGATAGGCCAGGCAATCACAGTAGAAGCCTTTAAAGAAGGCGAATATGTGAGCGTTACCGGTCTTACCAGGGGAAAGGGCTTCCAGGGTGTCGTAAAAAGACATGGTTTCAAAGGTGGACCCGGTTCTCACGGTTCCATGTTCCACAGGGCTCCCGGAGGCATAGGCGGAAGGGTCAGGGTCAGGGGACATATATGGAAAGGAAGGCGTATGCCCGGACATGACGGAATGGAGACAAATTCTGCCGTGAATCTTAAGGTTATGTACATTGACAAAGACGAGAATGTGATACTGGTAAGAGGGGCGGTCCCGGGTAACAAGGGCACGCTTCTTACAATAAGGACTGCCAAGAAAGCCGAAAAACTTATGGCGAGCGACGCAAGAATGAAGAAGGAAAACGAGAAGAGGGCAACAGCGATGGCAGCAAAGGAAAAAGCGGAGAAAGAGAAAAGGAAAGCTCCAGCGAAATCCGCAGGAGGTAAGAAGTAATGGCTAAATTCAACGTTTATGATATGGCCGGCAAAGAGGTCGAGCAGCTTGAATTAAGCGATGCCGTTTTCGGTATTGAACCCAACAAAGCCGTTATGACAGAAGCAGTTCTTAACGAGCTTGCCAATGTAAGAAGAGGTACAGCCAAGGCAAAAACACGCGGAGAAGTTTCCGGTGGCGGAAGAAAGCCCTGGAAGCAGAAAGGCACCGGCCGTGCGAGGCAGGGTTCTATCCGCGCAGTTCAATGGAGAAAAGGCGGAATCGCTCACGGGCCGAAAGTCAGAGATTACTCGTACAAACTTCCTGACAAAGTCAAGAAGCTTGCGTACAAATCGATTCTCTCTTCCAAGGCTAAAGAGAACTTAATAACTATAGTAAGCGACATCAAAGTTGAAACACCGAAAACCAAAACCATAATCGCCATGCTTAAAGCCTTGAAGTCGAATGTAACAAAGACGCTTATTATTGTCAATGCCCAGGATGCGGTTGTGAAAAAATCTGTGGCAAACCTGGCAAAAGCGAAAATGATATATGTGAATAATATCAACTGCCATGACTTGATGAATTATGAAAATCTGGTATTTACAAAAGACGCCATAATCGCGCTTGATAAGAGGTTCTAAAAATGGACATTACAAGGATAATTAAGAAGCCGTTAGTCACCGAAAAAGGTGCTCTCTTGAAAGAGAGAGGGAATGTGTACGTGTTTGCGGTGGATATCAACGCCAATAAGATCGAGATAAGGGCTGCCGTTGAAAAATTATTCAACGTCAAGGTCAAATCGGTCAACACCGTAATAATGCACGGAAAAACAAGAAGGCTGGGCAAGCGGATTGGCGTAAAATCCGACTGGAAAAAGGCGTATATTCTTCTGGGGAAAGATCAGAAGATAACAACGCTTGAAGTTTAAGAGAGGAGTTTAATACTATGCCGATAAGAACCTATAACCCGACAACGCCTTCCAGAAGGAAGATGACCGTTGACACCTATGAGGACATAACAAAGACCACGCCTGAAAAATCGCTGCTTATCCGCAGAAAGAAAAATGCCGGCAGAAACAGCTATGGCAGGATAACCGTAAGGCACATGGGCGGAGGCAACAGGACTTTTGTAAGGATAGTGGATTACAGAAGGGATAAAGACGGGATACCGGCAAAGGTTTCCGCGATAGAGTATGATCCTAACAGGAGCGCAAGGCTTGCCCTTCTTAACTACAAAGACGGCGAGAAACGCTATATTGTCTGTCCGGACGGGCTTAAAGTAGGCGACGAAATCATTTCTTCTGACAGCGCTGACATTAAAATAGGTAACACGCTGTCAATAAAAGCAATACCGGTAGGTACGGTTGTGCACTGTGTTGAACTTAAGAAAGGCGCGGGCGCAAAACTCGGCAGAACTGCCGGAAGCACTATTATTATTATGGCTAAGGAGAATGAGTACGCCCACCTTAAACTTCCTTCAGGAGAAATAAGACTTGTAGATGTTAACTGCCTGGCGACGATAGGGCAGGTAGGCAATCTTGATCATGAAAACATAACCATTGGCAAGGCCGGCAGGAACAGGTGGAAAGGAATTCGTCCGTCCGTAAGAGGTATAGCGATGAATCCCTGCGACCATCCGCACGGTTCTCAGGTTAACCACGCGAAAGGCGGCAATCACCCTGTCTCGTACTCCAATGTTCCCACTAAGGGCTACAAAACGAGAAGCAACAAATCCACAGACAGGTTTATCCTAAAGAGGAGAAAGTAAATGAGCAGATCCTTAAAAAAAGGCCCATTCATTGACGAGAAACTTTTAAAGAAAGTTCGTCTGATGGAAGAGAAAAAGGAGAAGAAAGCCATTAAGACCTGGGCAAGAAGATCGTCTGTGAGCCCGGAAATGGTCGGATTTACGTTCCTTGTACATAACGGCAAAAAATTTATATCTGTCTATGTAACGGAACAGATGGTGGGACATAAGCTCGGCGAATTCTCGCCGACCAGGACTTTCAAAGCGCACAGGGCACCGACAGGTAAAGGAACATCGTTAACATAAAATCAAGGAGCTATGGAAAATGGAAGCAAGAGCCGAGTTTAAATATCTAAGAATTCCCGACAGGAAGACCAGGATTGTCATGGAGTTGATTAAAGGGAAAAAGATAGATGTTGCGTTCAACATCTTGAAGTTCACTAATAAAAGGGGCGCAGAAATAGTTTACAAGCTCTTAAGATCTGCGGTCGACAATATCTCCAGAAAATCCGGAGTCAACCTCGACAACCTTTTTGTGTTTAGCGCCTACGCGAACCAGGGTCCGAGGTTTAAAAAGATGCACGCCAGGGCGATGGGTAGATCGGGGATGATACAGAGAAAATTCAGCCACGCTTGCATTATTGTGAGCGATGCTTATGTTGAAACGAGAAAGAAAGCGATAAAGGCCGCGGCAAAAAGCGCGGCGGTAAAAGCTGAGGGAAAAGAAGTAAAGAAAGAAGTAAAGAAAACCGGTAAAAAAGTTTAAGGAGGCAGTTTAATGGGTCAGAAAGTACATCCAAATGCGCTGCGAATCGGGATTATCAGAGGCTGGGAATCCAGGTGGTTCACCGAGAAATCCTATAAAGATTCGCTTCTTGAGGACTTCCTTATAAGGAAGTTTATAAACAAGAAATGGGAACACGCCGGTATTGCGAAGATAGAGATTGAGCGTACGGTGGGTAAAGTTCTTGTCATTGTTCACACGGCCAAGCCGGGTATTATTATCGGGAAGAAAGGCACCGAAGTAGACGAACTTAAAAAAGAAATACAGAAAATGACCAAGATAGATGTTTTTATAAGTATATTAGAAGTCAGGAATCCGGCCATTGACGCGCAGCTAGTCGCGCAGGGAATTACCGTTCAGCTGGAAAAAAGGATCTCGCACAAAAGAGCCATGAAGAAATCAGTTATTGCAGCTCTTGCGGCAGGCGCTCAGGGTATAAAAATAATGTGTTCAGGAAGGCTTGGCGGCAACGATATAGCCAGGCGCGAGTGGTACAGGGAAGGGCGTGTTCCGCTGCATACTTTCAGGGCGGACATAGACTTTGGTTTCGCGGAAGCCATCTGCACTTACGGCAAGATAGGGGTCAAAGTCTGGGTATTCAAAGGCGAGATTCTTGACAAACCTGCGGTTGAAATAAAGGAAGGCGGAAAAGATTCAAAAGAAACAGCAAAAGAAGCGGCTGGGGAGCATAAAGCCGCGGCAGAATTGAAAGAAAGAAGATAAAACCCCGTAGGGTTTGTAACTTTTATAGAGAAAATGCAAAAGAGGCGTAAGGGAGTAGAAAATGTTATTTCCGAAAAGAATTAAATACAGAAGGTCAATGCGCGGGAGGATGAAAGGCGTAGCCATTAAGGGCTCCCAGTTCAATTTTGGCGAGTATGGCCTGAAATCCCTTGAATGCGGCTGGGTAACCGACAGGCAGATAGAGTCGAGCAGGGTTGCTGTAGTAAGGAATCTGAAAAAAGGCGGCAAACTCTGGACCACGATATTCCCGGATAAGCCGGTTTCAAAAAAACCCGCCGAAGTCAGGATGGGTGGCGGGAAAGGCGGTCCGGAATTCTGGGTAGCTGTTGTTAAGCCGGGAAGAATGCTTTTTGAACTCGGCGGCGTCACGGAAGAAGTGGCAAAAGCGGCTTTAAGGCTTGCGTCCTTTAAACTTCCCGTAAAAACAAAATTCGTTAAGAGGGCTGGTTGATATGAAAGTTAAAGAAATAAGAGACCTGAACGAGCAGGAAATAAAGGCAAAACTCGCGGAAAAAAAGAAAGAATTGAACGAATTAAACCTTAAGCTTGCGATGAAAACTCTTGAAAAGCCGGCTCTCATACCGGCTTTAAAAAAAGATATCGCTAGGATGCTTACCGTGCTTAAGGAAAAAGGAGCAAAATAGGTGAAAGTCGGAAAAAAGAAAAAAACAGGCGAAGTTATCAAGACCAGCACACAGATGGACACCGTGAGGGTGTCCGGCGTCAAGAAAGACCGTATTCTCGGGAAGATCTTTAAGACTTCCAGAAAATACAAAGCCCATGACCCTAAGAACGAAGCAAAGGTCGGGGACATAATCGAAATAGAAGAGTGCAGGCCCATAAGCAAGACCAAAAATTGGAGATTGCTGCGGGTTGTGAAAAAAGCCGTTGGGGAAAAGATAGAGCTTAAAGATGAGCTTGCAGAACTTGCCCCGAAAAAGGAAGAAACGGCGGTAAATGACGCGGGAGAGCAAAAATGATCCAGGTACAAACCATGCTTGAAGTTGCCGATAACACCGGAGCTCAAAAACTCATGTGCATCAAGGTGCTTGGCGGGACCAGGAAAAGATATGCCTATATCGGGGATGTAATTGTAGGCGCGGTCAAAGAAGCGCTTCCAGGAAAAATAGTCAAGAAGAGCGAGGTCGTAAGAGCCGTTATTATTAGGTGCAAGAAAGAAAGAAGACGGCCTGACGGGTCTTATATTAAATTTGACGACAACGCAGTTGTTATCATCAATGAACAGTTAAATCCCAGGGGCACCCGTGTTTTCGGACCGGTAGCCAGGGAACTCCGCGACAAAAACTACATGAAGATAATTTCTCTAGCGGCTGAGGTGGTGTAAAATGCTTAATACCAGTTTGAAAAAAGGCGATAATGTTCAGGTTATTTCCGGAGACGATAAAGGCAAGAAAGGTAAAATCTTGAAAATATTCCCGCTTGAAGACAGGGAAACCTTTAAGGTAATCGTTGAAGGCGTTAACTTCGTAAAAAGGCACACAAGGCCGAATAAACAGGCTCAGCAGGGCGGGATTATCCAGAAAGAAGCGCCTATGTATGTTGCCAAGCTAATGCTTATCTGCCCAAGGTGCAATAAACCTACAAAAATCGGAAAAAAGACACTCAAGGACGGCAAAAAGTCCAGAATGTGCAAAAAGTGCAGCGAGGTAATAGAATGACAACAAAATACGTATCACGGTTTAGAGAGAAATACAACAAAGAGATCATCCCTGAGATGATGAAAAAGTTCAAGTACACGAGCCCGATGCAGGTTCCTAAGGTTGAAAAGATCGTCTTGAATGTCGGTTTGGGCGAAGCAACCGAAAACAATAAGCTCCTTGACGGAGTTGTTGCCGAACTGACCGCTATTACAGGGCAGAAAGCCGTCATAACCAGATCAAAGAAAGATATTTCAAACTTCAAGATCAGGAAAGGAAGCGCAATAGGAGCGCGCGTAACGCTCCGCGGGGACAGAATGCTGGACTTCCTCGACAGGTTTATAAATGTGGACCTTCCCAGGGCGAGAGATTTTAAAGGGCTTGCCGGAAAACTTTTTGACGGCGGAGGCAACTGCACTATCGGACTTAAAGAACAGGTTATATTCCCTGAGCTTGATATTGATAAAACCGAACAGATACACGGAATGGATATAACAATAGTGACTACGGCAAAGAAAGACGAGGACGCCAAGGCGGTTCTTGAACTCTTTGGAATGCCGTTCAAGAAGTAACATTAAATCGGAGGGAATGTGGCAAAGAAGTCGCTGGTACTGAAAAGCAAAAAAACACCGAAATTTAAAACGAGAAAATACAACAGGTGCTCCATCTGCGGAAGGCCCAGAGCTTACTACAGGAAATTTGGGGTCTGCAGGATCTGCTTCAGGCGCCTGGCGCACGAGGGCAAAGTCCCCGGCGTAACGAAAGCAAGCTGGTAAAAATTAAGGAGAGAAAAAGATATGGCATCTATTGATACAGTAAGCAATATGTTAACCAAGATAAGGAACGCCAACAAGGCCGTGAAAGAATCGGTCGATGTCCCTTATTCCTGGTTTACTTTTGAAATCATGAAACTTTTCCAGGAAGAAGGATACATCAAGAACTTCAAAAGAATAGATGACCGCAAACAGGGGATCATAAGGGTCTACCTTAAATATGTCGATAAAGAAAAAGCGATTACAGGCATTAAATCTATCAGCACTCCCGGACTTCGCGTGTATAAAGGAGCGAAAGAGATTCCCAGGGTGCTTGACGGTTATGGCGTAGCCATAGTCTCAACCTCAAAAGGCGTTATGACTGACAAAGCCGCAAGGGCGGCTAAGGCCGGCGGTGAAGTAATCTGTTACATCTGGTAATTGGAGGAACAATGTCTAGAGTTGGCAATAATCCGATAAACATACCTGCCGGCGTAAAGGTTCTGGTAAAGGACGGCAATGTTATGGTTGAAGGGCCGAAGGGTAAGCTTTCAATGGCTATCAATAATCCCGGGATAACAATCGAGATTAAGGACGGGAAGGTGGTTCTGTCAAGGTCTTCCGAGGAGAAGCTTGTTAAGGCTGCCCACGGAACCATGAGAGCCCATGTTAATAATCTTGTGACCGGAGTGGTAGGCGAGTTCTCTAAGACTCTCCAGGTTGAAGGTGTCGGGTACAAAGCGGCGCTTGAGGGGCAGGTTCTGGTGCTTTACCTCGGATTTACGCATTCTATCAGAAAGGAGATTCCCAAAGGTTTGTCCTGCACGGTTGAAAAGAATACCACCATTACGGTAAAGGGAGCTGACAGGGAAATGTTGGGCAATTTCTGCGCGAAACTCCGTAAGTTGAAGAACCCTGATCCCTACAAAGGAAAAGGGATAAAATTCATGGGCGAATACATCAGAAGGAAAGCCGGAAAGACAGCTACCGGCACGACCGGCGGAGGGAAATAAATCATGCCAACTAAGAATGTTAATATGCGTGAAATAAGACACGCTAAGATAAGAAAGAAAGTTTCGGGAACAGCAGAAAGGCCCAGGCTCTGCGTATTCAGAAGCCTTAAGCATGTTTATGCGCAGCTCGTGGATGATAATGCCGGCAGGACTTTGTTGACCGTGTCGACGCTTACTAAAGAGACCAAAGGAATAAAAGCAAATGTAAATATAAAAGCTTCTGAAGCTGTCGGAACAGCCATTGCGAAGAAATGCCTTGAAAAAGGCTACAAAAGAGTTGTTTTTGACAGGTCAGGGTATCTTTATCACGGCAGAATCAAAGCCCTGGCAGATGCTGCAAGGAAAGCGGGACTGGAATTCTAAGAGAAGCACAGAATCAAAAATATAAAACAAGGAACACCTCAAGGAAAAAAGCGGTTTGCAAGGAGGATTAGTAAATTGGCCAGAATAGACTCTTCAAAATATGAACTTAAAGAAAAAGTCATAAGCATTAAAAGGGTGTCCAAGGTCGTCAAGGGCGGAAAGAGGATGAGTTTTTCTTCTATCGTCATTGTAGGCGACGGAAAGGGGCATGTCGGCGTCGGGGTTGGAAAAGCTAATGAAGTCCCTGATGCTATTAAGAAAGGCGTTGAAGATGCGAAGAAAAATATGATTGAGGTGCCGTTAAGCGGGGTAACTATTCCCCACACGGCTTACTATGAATACGGCGCCACACGTCTTTGGATGAAACCTGCGTTCCCGGGAACGGGAGTTGTTGCCTGCGGCGCGGTCAGGGCAATTGTTGAACTTGCGGGTATCCACGACATTCTCAGCAAAGCAATTGGTTCAACAAATCCGTATAATCTTACAAAAGCAACGATTGAGGCCTTAAGAAGCCTAAAGAGAATCGACAAACTTGCGGAATTAAGGGGCAAAAAAATAGAAGATCTGCTCGTATAGCAATTAAAAACGGCAACAGGAGCTAAAAGTGAAACTTAATGAGATCAAACCCAACACCGGTAGCAGGAAAAAAAGAAAAAGAATAGGCTGCGGTCCTGGTTCAGGGCACGGCAAGATGTCCACCTTTGGTATGAAAGGACAGGGTGCAAGGAACAGGGGAGTTCGTGTCGGCTTTGAAGGCGGACAGATGCCCTTGATCAGAAGGTCTCCGAAAAGAGGCTTTGTGAATATTTTTGCAAAAAAGATAGGTATTGTTAATCTCAGGGACCTGGATAAATTGGCTGACGGAACCGAGGTCACTCTTGAGCTTTTACATAACAAGGGAATGGTCGATGCCAAGTTTAAGATGTATAAAGTCCTTGGCGCAGGAAAACTCACGAAAAAACTGATTGTTAAAGCGAATATGGTTAGCAAATCCGCTGAAGAAGCCATTAAGGCAAAATCCGGAGAGGTTATTTTAACAGTAACCAGGCCGGTAACTGCCGGTAAACCCGAAGATAAAAGAGCAAAAGCCAGATCCAAAGAGGGAAAGGTAAATGCTTAAGAGCTTAGTTGAAGGGCTTACCAATATATTCAAGATACCCGAGCTTAAAACCAAAGTCCTTTTTACACTCGGAATGATACTGGTCTACAGGATAGGCTGTCATGTGCCTACTCCCGGCGTTGATGCCGCCGTACTTGCGGCAGCCATGAAAACGCAGGCCGGCGGAGTTCTGGGGTTCCTGGATCTTTTCTCGGGAGGCGCTTTCAATAAATTCTCTGTTTTTGCGCTTGGCATAATGCCCTACATCAGCACTTCTATTATTATGCAGCTGCTGCAGGCGGTAATACCTTCGCTTGAAAAACTCGCCAAGGAAGGCGAGGCAGGAAAGAAAAAGATTACGCAGTACACCAGATACGGCACAGTGCTTATCTGTATAGTTCAGGGTTCGGCGATGACCTATTTTATGCATTCCGCCATACCCGGCGCGGTCAAGAACTGGGGTTTGAGTTTCCAGTTAACAACCATCATCACTCTTACAGCAGGCACAATCTTCATTATGTGGCTTGGTGAAAAGATGACAGAAAAAGGAATCGGCAACGGTATGTCAATGATTATCTTTGCCGGAATTGTCGCAAGGATACCCATAGAAATAATAAATACGGGAAGTATGATACGGGCAGGCGCTTTAAATGCAGTCTGGGTCGTACCTGTTATTGTAGGGATGGTAGCTCTTGTGGGCTTCGTTGTTCTTATCTCAACAGGAGCAAGAAGAATACCTGTGCAGTACGCGCAGAGGGTTGTAGGCCGGAGAGTTTACGGAGGGCAGAGTACCTATCTGCCGCTTAAGGTTGATTTCTCCGGAGTTATTGCAATAATATTTGCTTCTTCTATACTTTCAGTTCCGGCGATGATACTTCAGAGCTTTTCGGTTAATATTCCGTGGCTTGCTATGATAGGAAACTGGTTCTCTCCGGGGCAGGCAGTGTACTCTGTGCTCTACGCGCTTCTTATCATCTTCTTTTGCTACTTCTACACTGCGGTTGTTTTCAATCCGCCGGATATAGCCGAGAATATTAAAAAGTATGGCGGTTTTATTCCGGGTGTAAGGCCGGGAGAGCCGACGGCGCAGTTCATTAATTATTCTCTTACAAGGGTTACTCTTGTAGGCGCGCTGGCAATAGTCGTAATTGCTCTAATACCTGATCTTTCAATGAGAGTTATGAATATACCGTTCTATTTCGGCGGCACCTCCCTTCTCATCACCGTCGGGGTTGCGCTGGATACCATGAAACAGATAGAGTCTCACCTTCTTATGCGTAACTATGAAGGATTCATGAAAGACTCCAAGCTAAAAAGCAGGGCAGGCTTCTAATGATACTGATAATTCTGGGAGCTCCCGGCGCCGGGAAAGGCACCACCGGCGATGCAATGACCAAGGAATTTAATATCCCCAAGATTTCAACGGGTGATATATTAAGGAAAGAAGTAAAGGAAGGTACTGAGACAGGGAAAAAGGCAAAAGCCATTATGGAGTCCGGAGGGCTGGTCTCAGACGACATAATAAACAATATTCTGAAGAACAGGATAAAGCTTCCCGACTGCGCCGGGGGTTTCATGATGGACGGCTACCCCAGAACTCTGAATCAGGCTAAAGAACTGCAGAAAATAATGAAAGAACTCAACCTTAAGCT
>JBAXDA010000023.1:0-10825 GCA_037141215.1 Candidatus Firestoneibacteriota bacterium
GAGTCAACCGATTTTAGCAGGTGCTTCACAGTTCTGATATCAAACGCCGACGACTTAATAATCTCTCCCGCGGCGTTTTTGGCCTCAGAGATTCCTACGGCTATACTGCAGTCTTCAAGCGCCACCAGCCCGACGGTAAAGGGTTCCCTCTCTCCCTGACAAGCCTGAAGCTCAAAGTTGTTAAGATTTAATTCTTCTTTCGCGGGATTCGAATTAAAATACACCGGGTACATATAGTGCCTGTTGAAAGCGATAAAACCCCGGGCTTTATCCTCTGCGGAAGCGGCAACGGCAGGATTGTCCTGCTTTACATCAAATATGGTATATTTCTCTATTTTGAGCTGTATCCTCTGGGTATTCCTCAAGCCCTGCGAGAGCATCTCTTCCGCTTCTTTCTTGTATGATGGTTCCAGTTCAATGGCCGCGGAAAGCGAGAGCGGCAGAAGCAGGGACAGAAATACTAAAAGCTTTCTCATTATTTCTCCTAAAATTTATTTACAATAAACGGAATACTCTTACCAGGAATAACTCACATGGTAAGTTATTGTCCTTTCCTTCTCCGGCTCAACCTCAACCCTGAATTCTATAGTGTTTGAATCATTTTTCTTAAAGATATCGGAGTTCTCTGATATTTCCCAGCTCGCGGAACGATAGAGGTGTTCCACCACATTCACTGCGACTTTTTCCTTTTTATGGTTCCTGAGCACTATGGTAAAATCCTCGTCGCAGGTGCTTCTGCTGTTATCATTTTTAAAATTCGCTTTTTTCCTCTCGCCGACAAGATCAAAAGCATTCCCCAGATAGATCCGGGCAATCTCGTTCTCGGGCGTGTGGTCTATTTTGTCTTCACCGATAAATTCATTTCTGTTATCACTGTCTTTTCTGTAGACTTTTACTTCCCCCTTGGGAAGCGGCAGACCGAGATTGTTCTCTTTTGAATTCTTAAACTCCATCATTGTCCATATTTTCTGGTTTGAAGAGGACCCGAAATCCGGCTGGGTCCTCATATAGTAATTGTCGTAGTTAGCAAACCTGCTGTCTTTTTTGAACCCGTCGTAAATATAAAGTCGTTTTGCTTTCACGCCTGAAGCTCTCATAAATTCAATCTGCTTTGCCTCCCGGTCCAGAAGGTTTACCTTGCGGGGAAGGTTATACATATGATATTCGTCAAAATTTTTCTGAGTAACCTGCATTGAATCGGACGCAACTGCCTCCATTGCCCGCCCGGCATACATAGCATCGTTTCTCTGATCAGGTTTCAACTTGTTTAAATCACCTGCCATAAGCTTGATTCTGGTATTTCCAAAGTCCTTGCCGCTCTGATTATTAATATTTACCCAGCCGACGACATCCATCTCGTCGCCTTTTTCGGGAGCCAGCACATCGTAAGTTGCAGACCAGTTTATCCCGCCGGTGAGATAGGAAAGCTCGGCATCTCTTTTTCCGCTTTCCCCAGACCAGAGCTTCCAGGAAAGGGTCGGATTTATAAAAGCATTCTCTCCGAGAGACTTAAAGAGCGGAGTTCCGGGCAGGCTGAAAAGGATATTCCCGTTCATTTCAATAATGGCAGAACCGGAGGAGTAGTCCGGCGGGTTGTAGTAGGCGTATGGATTTGCGTAACGGTTGGCGTTTATCTTGGGAGAATAACCGCTCCTCAGAATCTTTGCTGTTTTTATTACTTTTTTGCTAGCTTTAAGAGCCTCGTCATATTCCAAAACCTCAAAATCAAGAAATTTACCTTCATACTTCGAAAGCAGTTTGCCCTGGCTTAAGGGATCGGATTCAAAGTTCTGTTCAAGTATCTTAAGGGCATCCGGCTTTCCCAGATCGCGAAGAATGACCGAGGTTGGCTCAAGCTGAACGGACAAATTGCTCAATGAAATGTCGTTCTCGCCTTTTTTAAGGTCAAGTGAAAGCTTTTCCTTTACAACGCCAAAATTCTGGTTATAGACGGTGAGCTGAGTTTCTTCCCCCGCCAGAGACCAGGCAACTAAGACAAAGGCTGAAGCTACAAGTATTCTTTTCATATTTTTCGCGCCTCCTATCGGCTGATTTTTGATAATATTGCGTCTATTCTCCAGAGCAAATCTTCGTCTTTTACGGTCTGTTTCTTAACAAGGAGATATTCGGCTCCTTTTTGACCGAGACGGAGGAATTCCTTCTCGGCTTTTTTTTGTTTCAAGGCCTCCCCCGAGATAAGCAATTCATAGCACTCTTCCGCCTGGAGAAAAGCCGCCGCTGCTTGCTTTTTGTTCTCACTCTCAGGAACTCCGGTTGTTATTATCTCCCCTTTTTCAGCGCTTTGCTTACTAACCGGTTGTGCAGCCGGCATCTTTTCAATCTCGACTATTTTTCTGCCGGCCTCAGTTCCTTCCAGCGTATAGACGGGGGTTTTTCCGGCTATTTTTACTTTTGTCTTCTTCTTAACCGCCTCTTTGGGCGTCATTGAATTTATGAGAGCTTCATCGGAATCCGCGCCGGACTTAACGCCTAAAGCGTCTCCAATATTTCTTTCTTTTACTTCGGCTGATTCCAGGGTCCGGGCAATACCCGGGGAGTGCTCTTCCTTTCCCTCTTTCCCGTCTTTTTCCGCAACCGCAGAATCAAAGATCTCCCCTTCTTTTTCTAAAGTATCCCGCGAGAACAACACCCATTCATTTTCCCCAAATGATTTTCTGCCTATCCAGATATTGTTCTTCTTATCCTTTACCGCCCAAAAGTTGTGCAGCCTGTTATTGTCGCCGCTCTTGGGAAAACCCTTAAGTTTCAGCGTTTTTCCGTTGTAAAAGAACACAACCCCGTAATAAGCGCTGTCAATTGCCACCGTTTCACTGTCTATCCTGCAGGCGTTCAAGATATAATCAATACCCGTCTTCTTCCTCATTTCATCCAGCAGTTTATCCGCAGACTCTTCCGCAGGGTTCTCTTCATACTTATCGTTCTTCTTCCAGCCGCCGTCTATGAAGAAAAAACTTGAGGCCGGCAGCAGGTTGTCATAGACCGTATTCATAGTAAGCCGGCCTTCTTTATTCAGGAAGAAATCCCCGGCAAACTGCTCATTCCGTTTCGTTCCTTTAAGCGGCAAAAACGATTTCCATTCAGAACCGTTATACCAGCCGATATATTTGAAACGGTAAAGGTACCTGTTATCTCTTATTCCCCCCACGGCCTCGCTTACATACACAACCGCGCCCTCGGGAGTAAAAAATACCCGATGCTGCGGCGTACTGACTTTAACCTCAATTTTTTTCTTCAGCGCGTCAAGATAGGCATCCTCAAGATAGAAGTCGTTTAATTCTCCGGTTTTGGGATCATAGATCAAGACCGTCTCGCTGTAATAAAGCCAGATCCGATCGGCTGAATCAATTCCCGTGTATAAGAGCCTGTAATCTCCGGATTCGGCGTATTTCTTTTTGAATTTCTGCCTGATTTCTTCCAGACCCAGAACCTTTGTTTCCGCGCCATTCTCGTATTTTACGAGGTTTAAGCTTGTTTCTCCCGCTTTTACCCACCAGGCGGCGCCGGAGGAAGAAAACATAATTTTTTCGCGCGAAATAAACATCTTGTATTTTTCTTCGGACATCTTTGAAAACTGTCTAAGAGAACCGGCGAGAAGAATCTGGATCAGGTCATCCTCGCTTTTTACCGTATACCTGCTGTTTACAAAAAAGATATTTCCCTCTCCGTCCCGGTGTATGCCGGTCACATTTCTAAGGGAGAGGCCCTTTGTCCAGTTCACAATCTCGGCTCCGCTTTTCTCAGTCACCAGCAGGGCGCCGTTGTAATTTGAGGCAACCCAGAGATTTCCGTTTGGTTCCTTGAGAAAAAGGTTACCGGGATCAGACATGCTGCCTATGGCAAAACCGCTGAAAATATCGCCCTCTTTTATCTTCTTGATTTCGGAACCGTTAAAGAACCACAGGCAGAAATCCCAGGTTTTTTCCTGCCGCGCTATGAGCCAGATTTTATCGGGAGCTTCGACAAAGCAGGAACTGATATTCAATTTATATTTCACCAGCGTGTCAGCCACAACGGCTCTCAGATCAACCTCGCCGTTCTCCTCCGTTATCCTGTAGTATTTCGCGGGCAAGTAACCGGAGCTTAAAATAAGCTTATCCCCGCCAAGAAATTTAATACAGGACGGCAGGGACTTTCCCGTCATATCTTCCAGGGAGATAAAGTTCATCTTTCCGCCGCTTAAGCAAATAATACTTCCGTTGTAATCCGGCAGCCACCTCGTCCAGATCCAAAGCCTTCCTTTATCATCCTCTTCTGCGCTGAGATATCCGGCGCTGATCCAGGAGGGGGCGAGACTCAATTTATCAGTTTTTCTAGAAACTATTCTGCCCGTTTTGAGACCGTTCACATAGAGAGAACCTTCCCCGTTTACGGTTATCAGCCTGCCTGAGGAATCCTCATAGCAAAAGAGGTCTCCAGATAAGCCGGAGGATCTGTCCAGCTCCCTTATCTTCCTCCATCCGCCCCCGGCATATTTCAGGACCAGGCATGTTTCAGGATCTTTCTTGACGAGCGCGAGAATTTCCTTCCTGTAGGAAAGAAAAATCTCTGTCACTTTGCCTTCGGTTTTCCCCTCACTCTCTCCGGTCTCAAAATTGAAACTGCAAAGCTTGAATTTTCCGGACTGAAACCTGTAAAGCTTTTCATTAAAGAGCATCCAAAATACGCCGTCCCTGTCGGTAAAAGAACTTCTCATTTTGTTGTACTGTTTCTTTTCGGAGGGGCTCAAGGAAAGGAATCCGCCGGCGCCGCCGATTAAAAGATCGGTTTCGTTTTCTTTGTATTCCGCATTCTTCTCGCCGACGACATCCGTCTTTAACTGCAAAGAGGCGCAGCCGGAAAAAAACAACGCGCAAACCGCGGACAGAAATCCTATTTTAAGCGCGAGAGTATGGCTTCTATTTTCCATTTTAGATTTTCATCCTCTGCTTCTTTCAGTTTTTTATCCAGGAAGCCTACGGCAGAGCCGCCTGCCTCCAATATTTCCTTCATTGCTTCTTTTACCTGCGACGCGTCGCCTTTCTTCAGTTTCTCGAAGGCGCTGCTCAATTTTTCCGAGATATCATACTTTACCGTAAATTTAAACTTCCCGAGACTGCCGGGGTCTTCCTCTCCTGCGATTCTTATTTCCAAAAAGTGTTCCCCAAAACCAAGACCTTCAAGTTTTATGCTCTTTCCCGGCAACTCCTGCCGCCAGGGCTTGCCATCCAGGCGGTACTCATACTTGGATTTAATTATTTGTATCTCTTTAGTGTCAAAAGTGAACTGTGCCTTGCTGTCTGTGACCGGCTCCTTTAGGGCTTCCGCTCCCTCAAGCAAAACAATGGTCCGGCCGTCAAAGGAGATTGAACTTACTGCCGCTTTTGCCGGCGCTTTAGCAAATCCCGAGGTGTCCAGCACCGCGTATTTTTGATCTGCATAGCAAAACCACAGGCTCCCGTTTCTGTCTTCAAGGATAGAGTCGGCTTTGTAAGAATAATAATTCTGATATCCGGGCAGGTCAACAGAGGCTTCGTTTCTGTTCTTCGAGTACCAAATCTTCCCGAGGTTGTCAAGAATCCAAAAGCCTCCCTTTGAATCTTTGAAATCAAAAAATGGGTTCTGGACATTGTATTCACGGGTGTACTTAGTTTTCGCTTT
The DNA here is from genome assembly GCA_037141215.1 of Candidatus Firestoneibacteriota bacterium. GTDB lineage: Bacteria > Oederibacteriota > D2-FULL-39-29 > D2-FULL-39-29 > CAIOVX01 > JBAXDA01. The sequence goes on from JBAXDA010000023.1 coordinate 5,659, forward strand.
GTTCCTGTTTTTCTCTGCCGTATTTTCATAATATTTTTCTGACTCCACCCACTCGCCGCCCCTGAAGACAAAGCTTTTGCCGCGATTTGAACCTGAAGCTCTCTGGTTTACCACAGCCTCGCCGTCATTGTTGAGAAAAACACCGTCTACTATGTCGTTTTCCCTGCCTTTGGCCTTTAAAATATCGGAACTTACTCTATAATCCACCCACTTCTCCCCGGCGAAAACCCTGATTGTACGGACTCCCCACCAATGCTGGAAAAACAATTCGCGCTTCTTTGAGATTACGGGAGCCACATATTCGCCCTGGTCTCCGGTCCCAAGCCAATAGGAGGCATCTTCCTTGAGGGCAATCTCACTGTAAGCGTCATCCAGCAGGACTTCCCTGGTCCGGTCAGACTCGATTATCACCACCATTCTGTAAAAAAACAGCCAGGCTCTGTCTTTTGAATCCATTACAAAGTAGCTGAAAGACTGCGTGAAGTTGGATTTTTTTGTCAGAGCTTCCTTCGCTTTATTTATATCAAGCAGCTCTCTGTTCTCCTTCCCGTCAAATTTGATAAATTTTCCCGCGACATCCACAAAGTAAATATTGCCTTTAGAGTCCCTGCGGACATTGCTGCCCAGTCTTAATAGTTTATAGGGGCTTCTCGCGTTCAACCCCAGAACAGAGTCAAGCCCTCCGGCCCTAAGCGCCTGAGGCTCAAAACGCCCGTAGCGTTCAAGCGGGAAGAAAAATATATTGTCCTTGCCGTCCTTGATTATCGGGCCCGCTTGCCGAAGGTGAAGGCCGTTGACCCAGTTTATCTCCCGGACTTCCCCGGTTTTCAATACCAGCAGGGCTCCGTTGCCGTTGGTGCCGACCCAGAGATTTCCTTCCCGGTCTTCGCAAAAAGAATGTTTCCCGTTGCCATAGTAAACGCCGGCAGAATCATCCAGGCCTTTTTTTATCAGTTCCGTTTTTTCTCCGGATAAGCGCCATAACGACTGGTAATTCCGCGCGGCTCCATAACTGTCCCAGCCGTCCTGGGTAATAAACCAGATGCGCCCGGAAGAATCCTTGTAATTCTCAAGCAGGAAGGAATTATGAAAATCCTCGGGGGAATATCTCAGAGATTTGAGCTGCGGTTTGCCTTTCTCGTCCTCTCCGCATTCATAAGCCCAGATACCCTTAGAGTTATAGGTCCCGATCCAGAACAGCCCCGGCTTCACTTCCATAATAGAGCAGAGCTGTTTATTGGGCAGGCCGTCAAGCGGGTACGAATATACTTTCTCTCCGTCAAAACAAAGTATCTCATACATGGAAATATGATAGTTCTCCCCGTTTTTCACATTAGTCCAGGCCCAGATCCTTCCCTTAGAGTCTTCAAGAAAATCAACGGGATTGAACAATTTATTCTTGACCGAGTCGCCTTGCATATTCTTATTGATGTTCTCGGGAAAGCCCGGATTATACTTTATAATAAATGCCTTTTTTTCTTTATATAAAAGTATCCCGCCGTCATAATCGCTTGACCAGATTCTTCCCTTAGAGTCTTCATAAAAAGAGGCTTTGTTTACGCCTTTTTCAAATATAACCTGCGGCGTCCCGTCAAAGTATTTCACCAGCCTGCAATCCTGTTTTCCCCCGTTCAGCATTGCATATATCCCCTTCGTTTTTGCAGGATACAAAGCTAGCGCATTGCCGTAGTTTGAACTTGCCGGGATTGAAACTTTGGAATACATCAGGTTTTCATATTTATAGAGGCTGGAAGTGCCGTCAGAGGTCCATATCACGCCGTTTGAATCCCTTGCCGTGCCGGAATAGTTTACGGACTGGTCGCTGTTTTCATTAAAGTAAACCCAGGAACCTGCAGCTCCGCAGGATAGCCTGCAAAGGAAGAGCACTAAGAGAAAGAGGGCTGTTTTTCGGTATGTTCTCATTTTTCTCGCTTTGTCAGCAGGGAAGTATTTTTCCCGCAGGCGCTTAAGAAGCAGTTAGCATCCATATATTAAAGGTAATTAGGCGGACTGTCAATAACAAGATATCGGAAGGGCTCCTCTAGGGCTTGGCGTGACTTCCAAAGCAACCGGGATGTTAACAGGGCAGGCCTTCTCCCGCAAGCTTTTTGTAGACAAAGGCTGTCGCGAGCCAGACCAGCGGAACGGCGGCAAAAATGCCTACGCAGCAGACAAGAGAACCGGCCAGCATAATACCGCAGCTTGCAAGAAAGAACAGGTTCATCTTCCAAAAATTGCCGCGCGTAAGTTCCCAGCTTTTTTTCAGAGCCTGCACCGCAGTCATATTCTTGTCAACAATCAGATAGGGATAGAAATACACCCTCAACATAAAATACAATAAGACCGAAAGAATCAGGAGTCCCAGCACGAGAAATCCGGAGAACCAGAGAACCTGTTTCGAGGCTTCCATTAAGAACGCTCCGGCGCCGTAGCCCTGCAGGTGATCGTTCACATAAAATGGACGAAATTTCGCATAGCCCACCGCGATAAAAGGAAGGGAGAGAATTACCGAACCCGCAAAAAGAATCAGCATGGCCAGCAGCATGTCCGGAACCCATTTCCAGCCGTTAAAAAGATATTTAAAATAATCCGCGGTCTCCGGTTTTTCACCGTTATATATTTTAAGGGTAATGTTTATCAGTCCCGCGCTGATCAAGGCGCTTATTGCATAAGAACCCAGCCTGACCAGGAGCGCGAGAGTGGAAAGCGCCATGCCTGCGGGGGAATTTTCCGTCAGTTTTTTTGCCCCCTCCTCAAAAGAACCCGCGAGGAGGCCGAAGGCCCCGCTGACCAGCATCATTACCAGGAAAGAGAGCGCCAGCGGCCAAAAATGCGTTTTCATTTTTTCCCAGCCGTAACTTATGGCTTCTCCGGTATCAAAAGTATTTTGGGCCATTTTTTCTCCTTAAATAATGGTGTTATTTTGCCTTTGTCTTTCTCAGAAAAATACTGTACTCATCAATCTTTTTTTCTTCAAGAGCAAAACGGCTCAGAACAAACTCTTCGGCTTCGGCTTTTTTCAGGAATTTTGAATATACTTCAAGAGCCCGCCTCTTTATGCCGGTAATAATTTTTTTTGCTTCTGCCAGTTCCAGGAGTTTATCCTTTTTTTCCTGCTTCCACAAGACATAATGCCTGTTCCTGTACCAGTCGGACTCAATAATCGTTTCAATCACATATTTGAAATGTTCATTTAGCTCTATTATCTCGCAGGAGACCTCCATCAGCCCCAGAATCTCCCGGTTCTTTTTCGCCTTGCTTTTGAACTTCTTAAAGATCTCCCGGGCTTCAAACGCCTTCTGATTGCTCTTATCTATCAGGTAATGCGCCTTTACAAGTTCGTCAGAGTCTATCCCGTAAAACCTTTTTACGAATCTTCTGCTGTAATCATTGAAGTTATTCCCCGCAGGAACCTTCCAGAGAAATTCCGCTTCGGCAAGGACCGGCATCCAGGCAGTCTCAATAGCCTCCGCAGGGGGAAGAGTTCCGCAGTACCTGGTCCAGGCGGTGCCTGCTACTCCGAGCATATGGTATTTTTTTGCGACACGCGCCCAGGAAAGATTATTTTCCAGGCGTCTCTTGTGGTTCACGCAGGTCGCGTTCATCCCGTCGGCGCCGGAGACGGCCGAAGCTCCCGCCAAGCGCACTCCTGCTTTTTTATAGAGCTGCAGGGAGGGATACTGAACCTCTTCCTTCCCCTCCGTTGTTGTGCCGTATTTCCAGTACATTAAAACGGCCTTCGAGGAGATCTTTTTAAGTTCTGCCGGCGAGGCTTTTCTAAAACAATCATCCCAGATAATGGGGGTCTTGCCGTTCTGATTTATTAAGTCGCAGATTCCCGATACATAGTCTATGTAGAACTTATCCTTCCCTTTTCTCCCTGCCGCTTTTCTACATGCGGGACAACTCCCTCTGTGCCAAGCCTCATCGCCGCCTATATGGAAATACTTTGCTTCTTTATGGGTTTCAAGAACTTCAAGAGCCAGGTCTTTATAAACCTGCAACGCCCGCTTGTCTGTAAGGCAGAACTCATTGAGGAACCGCCTGTCCTCCATTAAGCGAGAATATTTTGAATGCTTAAGAATGTATTCAACATGCCCGGCGCACTGGACCAGAGGAATTATCTGAACGGCATTGTATTCGGCCACATTCTTGAGTTCTTCAATTTCCTCGGGCTTAAGAGCGAGCGGAGAAACTATTTTTGGATGCTTTTTGTAGGGGAATTTATCTTCATACTCGAGCAAAATGGCGTTAAGTTTGTACTCCCCCAGATTCTCTATTATTTTTTTCATTCTGTCAAACTTAGGCAGATTGCCTTTAAGGTCCAGATGAACGGCCCGCAGTGCGAGATCGGGATAATCGGTAATCTTTACGCAGGGAACGCGCCCAAAGCCTTCTGTCAGCTGGTTCAGGGTGCGGGTTCCGTAAAAAAGACCCGCGTAATCGTTGGCGCAGATATTGATGGATTTTTTTGTAACCTCCAGGGTGTACCCGCCCGCGGCATCCGGCGTATTTATCCCGGGCGCTTCCACATCGTCTTCTTTATTGTATATTACAAGGCAGTGCGGGTCAAATTCCGAAGCAAAACTTTTTTTCCCCAGAGGGAAGAAACCCGGGCGTCTGACAAGTTTTTGCACTGACGGCAGAAGATCATACATAATTAGTCCCTCCCTGAATTCACAATCGCACTGGTGAGAAGTTTTTGACCACGGCGACACAGAAACTGTTTTCTCGTTGCGGCCCAAAACAGTAAAACCTTCTGCTCCCTTATTGATTCTACAACAAATATTACAATTTGACAACTGCGAGACCGGCGCAGCATGCGGGAGCTTTTGCCTTGAATCTCCTGTCTCTTTACACTATAATTGACCTGCGGTTTAAAACATCCGGATTCGTAATCCTCTCCGGAAAGAAGGAAACTTGAAAGACTTTACTGCCGGCAGCATCCCAAAACAATTGCTCGCGTTCGCCATCCCCCTGCTCCTGGGAAATTTTCTCCAGACCTTTATAGAAGTCATGAATATGTTCTGGGTCGGGCGTATGCTGGGACACGAAGCCATCGCGGCCGTGGCAACCACGCTTCCCATCCTCTTCCTACTCATTTCGGTCCTGATAGGACTTTCGGTCGCCGCAAACATCATCGTAGCGCAGGCTTACGGAGCGAAGG
>JBAXDA010000024.1:0-10581 GCA_037141215.1 Candidatus Firestoneibacteriota bacterium
CGAGAAGGTCTTTCTCTCCCGCGGCGGTGCTCTGGAGCCCGGCCAGCCAGCGCGCGGCGTATGCCGCGGGCAAGCTGGATGTTTTCATAAAGACAGAGGCGCTGGTTGTGGATTCTCTCCGCAGCTCTGGTTTTGACCCCTATTTTATTTCGGAAGAACAGCTGCTTGCCGGTGAATTAAAGAGCAAGGGCGCCAAAGGCCTCTTCCTGCCGATGACGCTTTCTCTTGGACTCGGCGAAAAAGCCGGAGGAACGCCTGTCTGGCCCAAGATAAAAGAATTTATCGCGGCAGGAGGGGTAGTGGTTCGGACTGATATGCCGTCCTCGGATGAATTCCTTCAACCTTCGGGCCTGCCTGAAGGTTATGCAGGGAAGACAAAGGATTTCTCGTCAATAAAGGCAGATCTGCAGTCCGGCCTTGCGGCGCTCGGGGTCCGTCCGGGAGTTGTTATTAAGAATAAAGATATTAAAGATACTCAGAAATTCAAGACCTTCGTGCACGAACTCAAGACTGGGAAAGATTCTTCCGGCTATATGGTTTCCTTCCTTCTGCTTCCAGAAGATATCAAGCAGGTATACGGCGCCGACGGCACGCAAACCTGGGAATCCGAGTCAGGGGTCTCTAAGCCGTTCAAACTAAGCGCCGACTGTTCAGCAATAAAATACACGGCCTGTTATGACCGGCAGACCGGAAAACGCGTAGACCTCAAAGACGGCGCATTGAATATTGAAGCAACGCCCGCTAAAGGGAACATTTTCGCGTTCCTGCCGTACTCCGTGAAAGGCGTAACCGCGGATTCAACGAGAACAAAAGGTTTCCTTACGGTTAAATGGCAGATAGAGCAGGAGAAGTCCAAGACAGAGCCGGTTCCGTTTGTTCCCCATGTTGTCCGCGTGGATGTGCTTTACTGCACGACCGGACAACCCAACCTCGATCTCAGCAGAAATGTTGCCTCTGACGCTGCGGGGCGCGGCGAAATAAGTATTCCGCTTGCGCTTGCGGACGAATCTGGGCTGTGGGGCGTTACCGTGACGGATATGGTTACCGGGATGAAGGCGACGATAACGCAGAAGTAGAAGTTTAAATGGTCGGCAGGGCCGGAGGGGAGATGGGGATAATCGCCAGCAGAAGTATTCTTGGCGTGTTTTTGCTTTCAATAATGATAAGCTCCCAGGTTCTCTGCGCTGATATTGTCAAGGCGTCTCCGGCAAAAAAAACGGCTGTATTCATCAGCGCCAAAAAGGGCGGGATGTGGTCAAACTTCAGAACCTGGGAGTCTCAGGACGGACTCGCGCCAAAACGGATGCCAGGAGAAGGAGACTCGGTTCTGATAACAGGCCCTGTAACCGTTGATAAAAATGTAAGCCTCGGAGACGGGATTGGGACCGCCGTGACTCTCAGCGTAGTCAATAACAGTTCCCCTAAACTTATTGTAGCCGCCGAATTGACCTTAAGAGGCAGTCTGTCTCTCTCTGCCGGTTCAGTGCTGGAAGGGATTTCCGGCGGGATAGAGTTTGATGCCGATAAAGATGTAATTCCGAAAATAAGTGTTTCAGGCAAAGCTTCAATCTTGCTCAATGGCAAGGAAAACACGCGGTTTTTTATCCGTACAAAAAGCGGTTCGGCAGGCTTGAACTGTTCCGTTGAAGCAAAAGGTCCTCTAAAATTCTCGGCGAGATATGTTGATTTTACCGGCCTGGGCTCGGCTTCAAAAATGCCGGGAGGGGGAGACTGGGGGCGTCCCGGCTTACTGCTCGCTTCTCCCGCTGAAGCAAGCACCCTTGAGTTTTGCAACTTTACCGATTCCCCAATCAAGATCACGAATGACGAAAAATCAGCGCCCATTGCTCTTACCCGCTGTATTATGACGAAGACCTCAAAATGCGGAGGCGGCGGAGTGGAGTGGGGAGCCTGGATCTCCTGCGAACCGTCTAACCGCAACATCACGCTTGAAGCCTGCGGGTTTGACAGGTTAATTGTAGCTCAATATTTAAAATCCATAAGATCCTGCGTTCTGCAGAGGAACTGGTATCCTTTCAAACCGGTCTTGGCAGACGAGTGGACCGATAATATTTGCGGTATAGTTGAGGCGCCCGGCAATAGCGCTTACTTCAAACCGCCTGCCGGGGTTTACAACAGGACTTACTGGTTCTGCCTTGATACCGAACCAAACGCGCATTTTATGTTTCTCAGCGGGACAGGCGAATACACTTTCTCGCGGTGCATCTGGGACGCGCCGGTAAGCCCGTTTGTTGATGACGCGTTGAACTCCGCGAAAGAACAAAAAGTCCTTGTTGAAGGGTGTCTTACTTTGCTTCGCGGCGGCACGGAGAAAGCGAACCTGCTTGGAGTCAGCCTGGGCTATATTTACGGAGGCAGGGTAATCTACCGCAATAATACCCTCACTCTCGGCCCCATCGGCGTTTACGCGGACACTTCCCACGGCGGCAAAAGCGGAGATCTCAACGGGTTTTTTGATAATATTTGCTGGCTGCCTGCCGGCGCGGGACAGGGAGAAGTGTTCTATAACTCCAATGTTCCCGACTGGTTTAAGCCCGAAGATGTTCATCACAACGCGCTCTTTAATGCGGTGTATTTTAAAAAAGGCAATACCTCTCCTTTGCCTCTTGCCAAGGGAGATATTCGGGACACAGATCCGCGGTTTGTCGATCCCTTAAGAAACCTGACGAAATTTCACAGAGAACAAAATAAACTTTCCCCTGCAGACAAGAATAAAGCAGGAGAAGAAGGCCTTGCCGCGCTTGACTGGTTCCGCGAGCATCCTGAGAAAGTTCCGGAACTGCTTGACTGGGTTTTTGAGGGTTTCCGTCCGCGGAATCGCGCATTGAAGGCTTCAAGTGATCCCAAAGGACGGACAAAAGGCTGGATCGGAGCGCTGGAGGGCTTAGAGGGTAAATGATTATGCATAATTAATACTGCTTGAGGAGAAATCTATGGAGTTGTCTACGGTTTTCAAGGAATTGGAAAATAAGAGAAAGGAGCTTGAGACCGGGATGTCTTTTGTCTGGCAGGCAAGCCCGGTTCCGCTTAAAGACCCGCTAAATGCCAGGCCAAAAAAGAACTGGCCGTTGTATAAGCATCTCGTTACGCCTGTTAAGAAGAACGGCAAGAACTGGTTTTACACTAAAATAAAATTTCCGGAAAATAAATGCGGCCTAAGGCTTAAAGGAACAAGGGCTCTGCTTACCTGCGGGTTCTGGACGCCTTTCACGCTCTGGGTTGACGGCGAAGAACTCTGGAAAGAAAAGCATACCTGGTATGCTACCGGCCCGATAGCGGATCCTTTCCCTTTTCCCATTGAACCCGGAAGGGAATACGGGATTGTCTTCTGCGCCGAACCTTCCGACATCCCAAATAATATCTGCGGGGGGCTGAGCGTCCAATCCGAAGCCTGCCTGGAGCTTGCGGTCCAAATAGATGCCGCTCTTGCGCAGTTGAAATTTGCCGAAAATCTGGCGGTTTCCGCAGCAGAAAAAGAACTTGTTGCCAAGTCTGCGGCGGCTCTGGACTTTAACGCTCTGAAAAAAAATGACTTTGAAAGGTTCCTGGCTTCTGCCGGTAAAATGGAAAGGATATTGCTTCCGCTTTCGCCGAAAGCAAAAGCAATCAAGCTCTACGCCATAGGGCATTCTCATATTGATATGGACTGGATGTGGACCTGGAAGGATACCGAATACTGCATCAGAAGAGATTTCAAATCCGTAACGAGAATTATGGAGGACTATCCCGAGGTTACTTTTTCGCACAGCCAGGTGCCTACCTATAAAGTAGTGCAGGAAAAAGATCCCGCAATTTTTGAAAAGGTAAAACAACGCATACGGGAAGGCCGCTGGGAGAACACCGCAGCGACCTGGGTTGAGGGAGACCTCAATATGGCGGACGGCGAAGCTGTTGCCCGTCATTTTCAATATGCCCGTCAGTGGACGAAAGAGAATCTGGGCACAGCATCAGTTGTTATGTGGGAACCGGACACTTTCGGCCACCCGCCGAACATTCCTCAGCTGGCAAAACTCGGAGAAGCAGAAGCGTATTTTCATAATCGTTGCAATCCGGGGATGACAACTCACTGGCCGGTTAGGAATTGGAAAGGCCTGGATGGGACAGTTATTAAAACATTCTCGCTTGCTTACAACGGTACGCTGGCGCCTGAAGCACTTGTGCGGAGCGCAATACTGCTGAATAAAACCGGGGTTAAAAACGGGCCTCATATCTGGGGTATAGGAAATCACGGCGGGGCGCTCGCGCGCAGGGAGCTTGAAAACCTCAAAAAATTCAGGAACAAGCCGCTGCTGCCGACCGTAATATTTTCCACCATTGAAAAACTGCTTGAAGCGGTAAAAAAGAATGAAAAACTGCTTCCGGAAAATTCAGGAGAGGTATTTTCCCTCTTTGAGGGCTGTTTCACTACTCATGCTTCCGTAAAACGAGAGAACAGAAAATGCGAAGGAGCTCTGTTGACGGCAGAAGCGCTCTCGGCAATGGCAGGCCTTGACTCAAGGGAAGCGTTGGCGGAGGCCTGGAAACCTGTTCTCTTCTCTCAGTTTCATGATATTTTTGACGGTTCCTCAACTCACGGGCCCTACGCTGATGTGACAAAACGGGCCTGCTTTTCGCTGGCCGCTGCAAAGACAGTCAAAGAGAAAGCCCTGGAAAGACTATCAAGTATAAAGAAAACCGGGAAAAGCCTTACTATATATAATGCGTCAGGTTTTGAAAGATCCGAGCCGGTCTGTGTAAAACTACCAGCAGGTGTAAACTCGCTTATTGATGCGGACGGAAGATCCCTTCCTGTTCAGAAACTCGGGAAAGAAGCCGTATTTTTCGCGGAAAAAGTCCCGGCCTATTCAAAGAAGACCTACAAACTCTCCAAGGAAAAATTAAAAAACCTTCTGCCGGTAAAAGTTTCCGCGGAACACGGCCCGGAGGGGGTTGACGATAATTTTAAAATAGAGACGGAATGCTATACAGCGCAGCTGCAGAAGGCTTCCGGGATAATAGCCTCCTATTTTGACAAAGGCCTTAAGAAAGAACTTGTCGCGCAGGGGATTTCAAAATTCCAGCAGCACATCCGTACAACCCGCGCTGAGCTTGCGCTGAATGTTTTTCAGATTATTGACGAGTCAAAAAACACCATGTCGGCCTGGAACATAAACGAAATAATGCGCGAGGAGAACCTGATCTTAGGCGCCGCGGTCAAACTGCTTGAGGCGGGCCCGGTTTTTGCGAGGTTTAGCGTTACTCGCAAATTCAGGTCCTCAAAAATCAGCGAGGAGATAATATTCTACAGGGAAACAAAGAGGGTGGATTTCAATATTAGAGTCGACTGGAGGGAAAAAGGCTGTGAGGAAAAAGGTGTTCCTCAGTTGAAAATTTCTTTTGCCGGCAATGTAAGTGCGGCAAAAGCAAAATTTGAAGGGCCTTATTCGGTCGTAGAGAGAACAGCCGACGGCACGGAACAGCCGACGCAAAAATTTGTTGATGTAGCCGGAGAGAATTTCGGCTTCACCGTGCTTAACGATTCCAAGTACGGCTGTGATGTTCTTGGCGGCAGAGCCCGGATGACCCTGCTCAGGAATCCTTATATGCCTGATCCCGAGACAGACAACGGAAAACACTTCATAAAAATAGGTTTTCTCCCGCACCAAGCCGGACTCGCCGACAGCGAGTTGATCAAAGCCGGAATTTCTTTCAACAGGCCGCTCGAAACGGCGATAACAGCTGATGCGGCAAGAACTCCTTCCCCCGGGCTTAAGATAGAAGGCGCGCCCTCGGTACTCTGCACGGCGCTTAAGAACGCAGAGTATTCAAAGGGCAGAATTTACCGTTTCTTTGAAACAAGCGGAAAGCCTTGTACAGCGTTTATACGCATGCAGGGCGGGAGGAATGCGGAGGAAGTAAACTTTTTAGAAAGAGCCGCCGGAAAGGCAATCCGCGTCAAAGACGGAAAGTTAATATTGAAATTCAGAGGTTATGAAGTAAAAACGATCAGGGTCTAGCCGGCTAAAACGCGCGTTTTTCTGCAAAGGAGAAAGAATGCCCGGTAAGTGGTTTGAAAAACCTATCACCATAATGTCTCACTTATACGCCGGAGCTAATGTTGGTAAAATGCAATTGGAGGCTGAAATATATGAGAGATATGCCGTCTGTTTCGCCGAACAAGTTTCAGACAGTGCCTTACTACGCTCGCAGGCTGGCGCGGCAGAAAAAACTGCTTGGGTTTGAAGCTAAATCAACCGCTGAATTGAAACTCTGGCGCGCTAAACTCCGCGCTAAACTGAAAGAATTGACCGGATACAATAATCTGCAGCGAGCCCCTCTTAAACCAAAGATCACAGAGACCATAGATTGCGGCGGATATTTAAGACAGAGGGTTGAGATACAGTGCGAGCCGGGGCTTTATATGCCTTTGTATGTTCTTATTCCCAAGAATGGCAAAGGGCCTTTCCCGCCGGTAATTGCAGTTCATGGCCATTCAAGCGCCGGAAAAATGGCGGTTGCCGGAATTCCTTTCAACAGGGAGCACGCGAAGTCAATAAAGGAGCACAATTATGCATATGGCGTTGAATTTGTAAAGAAAGGCTGCATAGTCTTCTGTCCGGATGCCCGCGGGTTCGGGGAAAGGCGCGAAAAGGGGCCGGTCCCTATGATGGGACAGTCCTGCGGTATTTTAAATCCGGCGGGGTATCCTCTTGGCTTGACGCTGGCGGGCATGTGGGCCTGGGATCTACACCGCCTCATAGATTATATCGGAACCCGTCCTGACAGCAAGCCGGGAAAACTGGCTTGTGTGGGACTTTCCGGCGGCGGGCTTCAGATTCTTTATGCGGCGGCTCTTGACGAACGCATCACCTGCGCGGTCATTAGCGGATATTTCTACGGAATCAAACAATCTCTTATGGATATTGTCTGCTGTGAATGCAACTATGTTCCCGGGCTTTGGAATTACGCGGATATGGGAGATCTTGGAGCGCTGCTCGCTCCACGCCCGCTCTGCATCGAAACCGGAACAAAGGACGAGCTGAACGGCGCAGGCGGCCTTAAGAATGTAAAAAGTCAGGTGGCAATAACTCGAAGAGCCTACAACCTTCTGGGCGTGAAAAAGAATCTGATTCATGATATATTTGAGGGTGACCACCGCTGGAATGGAGTAAAGGCGGAGCCGATGGTTATTAGGCATTTTTAGGGAATCAAGGACGGATTGAAGCCGTAAAAATAAGTAAGATTTCCAGGGAGTCAGAATATGGCTAATAACGGAAAGGATATACAGGTAATGAGTGACCTGGCGAAGGAGTACGCAGAACTTGCTGAGAGAAAGGAGAACGAAGATAATAGAAAGCTCTGGAGCGCGCATTTTTCAAAGAGGCGCACCAGGCCTCCCCTGCTTGTGACCTACGGCTACTGGAATGCCTGGTGCCAGGAAGTCTTCGGGGACAATGTCCTTAAATGTTACGATCCTTTTTTCAGGGATTACGAACGGCGCCTCCGGATGCGTATCTTCCAGGGGAAGATAAATGACAACTTCATACACGAACCGTGGCTCTTTCATTTCGCGAGGATAAAAGGGACCTGGGGGGATTTCCTGGGGGTGAAATTCGAGCATGAGAGGCCAGAAGCGGGAGGGGCCTGGAAATTCGATCCTCCGATAAAGGAATGGTCGGACATGGCAAAACTCAGGAAGCCTGGCCATTTTATTTACAGAAAGGAGACGGAGGAGGAACACAATAGGCTACTGGAAGCCGTCTCCCCGTATCTGGCAGTTGACACCAGCAGGGCAACCCCCTTGCTTACCGGACAGGGCGATCTGGGAAGCACCCTTGCGAACCTGCGCGGATTGGAGCAGATAATGATAGATATGTATGATTCACCGAAGGAACTCCACTCGCTTATGAAATTCATCGCCGACGCGCTCCTTGAAACCTGGCAAATGGTAGAGGCCGCAGGAGATCTCAGCCTGTCAAACAGTTACAATCAGGAGATGCCCTACAGCGAAGAACTGCCGTGCCCGAAAGCGAACATCTATGGAGCAAAATTGAAAGATATTTGGGGTTTCTCTGCCGCCCAGGAATTCACGCTGATTTCGCCGGAAATGCACGAAGAGTTTTATCTGAATTACCAGATTCCGATTATGGAGAAGTTCGGCCATATGGCTTACGGCTGCTGCGAAGATCTGACGGAAAAAATAAAAATGCTCAGAAAGATTAAGAACCTGAGACAGATAAGCGTTGCCCCTGTCGCGAATATCAAAAAATGCGCCGAGCAGATAGGCACGGATTACATCATCTCCTGGCGCCCCAACCCTACGGACGCGGTCTGCGGCAAGTTTAACGAAGAAAGCGTGAGGGGCGTAATTAGAAAAGGCCTGGAAGCTCTCAAAGGCACTAACTTTCATATTGTTCTTAAGGATGTTGAGACCGTAGAAGGCGATGTCTCCCGTCTCTGGAGATGGGCTGATATGGTCAATCAGGAACTTGATCGAGCAGGTTATTAACAGGAAATTATCCTCCCCACGCTTTAAAATAATTAAAGAGGAGAAATATGAGAAACATACTGGAACCCGCGAGGAAAATACCGGTTTTAGAGAGCTATGATGTAGTAGTCTGCGGCGGGCGGAATATTTCAAAGGAAAGAGGCATCTGTAATTGAAAAATAAGCGAAAATTGACAAAGAGGAGTACAAATGAAAGCCAAGTTAAAGCATTCACACGAAAATGTCTATTGCCGGATAGGAGCTTCAAAAATACAGGGCGCCGGAGTCTTCGCGATTAGGGACATTCCGAAAGGGGTTGATGCTTTCAAAGGCGACTACTCAAAATTCAAAAAGTATAAGATTAAAACTGTAATGAAAGGTTTGTCGCCTGACCGCAGAAAAATGTATGAAGATTTTTGCGTATTCAACGGCGAATATATGTGGTGCCCCGAGAATTTCAATCATATTACAATCGGCTGGTTCTTAAATCACAGCAACACCCCGAATATGGCCCCGAATAAAGAAGAAAACTCTTTTGTCGCGCTGCGCAGGATAAAAGCCGGAGAAGAATTGACCTTTGATTACAAAGATTATTCTGACAAATAAAATAAGCGCATAAGTAGGCCTGTCCCGCTTATCGGGAGAACTTTCACACTTTGATATTTTTCTCTTTCTTGCGGTGAATTATCAGAAGCTCGGAATCTTCCAGAGCTTCATAAGTGTGTTTCAGAAGCGCGTCAAACTTGATAGATTCGCCTCCGTTAAGTTCGTATCGTTTATCGGTCAACTCAATAAGCAGTTTACCCTTAAGCACCCAGCAAATCTCGTGGTCGTCCTTATGTATCTTCTGCTTTGAGACCTTTCCGCCTTTTGGAGCTGTCCCGAGGAGCATTCTTATATTGTCATACCGGACCTCTTTAAATCTGAAATCCCCGGAGAGATGTTCAGAGGAGTTTTTTCTTTCCATGTCAAAAGATTCGGCAAGGGCAATAAGATCGGATGCTTTTATATAGAGAGCCTCGCTTATCTTGTAGATGGTCTTTAAGTCCGGGAGAGTCTGGTTGCGCTCAAGTTTTGATATTACAGCCGTGGATATACCGGAACTTTTTGAAAGGTCTTCAATATTCAGGCCTTCCTTCTTTCTCAACCGTCTTAATATCGAAAAATCATATATCTGTTTTTCTTTCATGCTATCCCCGTCATATTGATGCACCGTTGCTTGCATGTCTCGGCGCAGAGTCCGCAGCCGCAGCACTTTGTCTTGTCAATCCCGAAAGCTTCAGCAGACTTATCCACAGCAAAATAAATACAAACATCTTTGCACTTGCCGCACTTGTTGCATTTTGAAGTGTCTATTTCTGCGGCTACCTTCTGTGAGCGGTCTATGGCGTCTGAATCCTTAATTCTTTGCGTTATCTTGCCTCTGAAATCATCGATACTGCCGTAATGTTTGTCCTGCATGAACTTCAACAACCCGTCATTCAGTTTTCGGATGGACTTGTAGCCGTTCAAAACTACAGTTGAACAAATCTGCACGGTTTTTGCGCCGCAGAGAAGGTATTTTACTACATCTTCCGGTGAAAACACCCCCCCGCTTCCGCTTATCTCTATCTTTACCAGAGGGGATATACCGCTTATCCACCTTAAGGGATAATTTATTGCCCAGGAACCGCCATGCCCGGCATAGCCTCCGTGCATTATAGGTTCTTCTTTCTTAACATCTATTTCCAAGCCTGTCATTCTGTTGAACATTGTGACCGCATTAATGCCGAGAGCCTCTATTTTTGCCACAACTTCCGGAGGGTAGGTAAGCTGGGGAGAGAGTTTTACAATCAGAGGAAGTTTTACAGAACCGCGGACCAGAGCCGCAGTCTTATAGATTGCCTCTTCGACATCCTTGCCGCTAAATGTTATTGAACCGTGAGGGCAGGAAACATTCATTTCTATGGCATCGGCGCCGGCTTCCTCCATCTTCTTTGCATAACCAACCCAACCCTTATCCGTGTAGCAATTTATGCTTGCAATGACCGGAATCCCTATCTTTTTCTTGGCATTGAAGATCTCTTCGGCGTACCTGTTCTCATCCCAACCGCT
>JBAXDA010000025.1:0-10502 GCA_037141215.1 Candidatus Firestoneibacteriota bacterium
TAAAAAACGAGGATTCGGGAAGCTGTTTGTTGGAATATGAGAACGGACTGCAGGGCGTTTATCATCAAAACTTTTTTGCCAGGAACAAAGCGGCAAGAAGAGGCGTGCGCCTTTACGGCTACAAGGGCACTATAGAGTTTGACTGGTATACCGGCGAGTTAAAATTATTTTACCATCACAAAAACGCTGTAGAGACAATGAAGTTTGAGGGGAGCGACGGGCACGGCGGCGGGGACGAAGAATTAGGGCACGATTTCCTGCTGGCTATGCGTGACGGAAAAAAGTCACGGGCCAATATAAAGGACGGCATTCTGTCAGCGCTCATCTGCCTAAAAGCCAGGGAATCCTGCGCAACCGGTAAGTTTCTGAAGATATAGCAGGGATATTTGCGGGAGCACTCAATAGTCGAGTGTTATTCAGATAAGCGGAGAATCATTCCCGTCTTTCTTGATCTCTTGTAGGCTACATTCAAAAGGGTATAGAGCAGTATGATATATAATGCACAGAGGCCGAAACCTTTAAGCAACAGGTTGGTATAGACCGGTGTAAATCCGTAGCCCAGCCGGAAATATTCCATGAAGTAGGTGAGCGGGATAAGCTTTGAGAAGAATTGCACCGCAACCGGAAGCTGCGATACCGGATAATAGATCCCGCAGATGAGCATAATAAGAGACGCGAAAGCCCAGGCGGTTATTTCCACACGCTGGCCGTAAAGCATGACGAGCAGGTTTACCAACATACCTATTATCAGCGCGCTTAAAGAGATTCCCGTAAAAAAGGCCGCAGTATAGCCTGCCGAAGGCAGACTGAATTCAAACGCATAGCCGGAAAAGCCCGTCATAAGAGCGAATACAATTGCTCCGCGAATGATTCCGATAACCCAGGATCCTGCAAGAAAATCCAGATGAGAAACAGGAGAAAGGAAAGTGTGTTTTAAGCTCTTTGACCAGACATCATAAAGCAGACCATAAGCGACATCAAGCTGTATTACCTGGAGCGTACCGGCAGTTATGGCCCCGGTCAAAACAAAGTTCAGGAGCTCAGGGGTTAATTTCAAAAAGCCGCCCATAAGCCCGACTGAGATTAAACCTACCACCGGCCAAAATAGTAATTCAAAGAAAGCGAAGAAATTTCTTTTCGCGAAAATCCAGTTCCTATATGCAAATGCGAATATTCTAAGAAGCAAGGTTTAGGAATACCTCCTCAAGATTCTTTTTGTTCGTTAGTTTCTCCAGCTGTTTTTTGGTGCCGATAGCTTTTATGCGCCCGTCTCTAATAAAGGCAATGCGCCCGCATAATTGTTCGGCTTCTTTCATGTAGTGCGTTGTGAGAACTATTGTGATCTTCTTCTTTTTGTTTATCTCGGCGATCCGAAGACGTATTTTTCTGGCAATATCCGGATCCAGTCCGATAGTGGGCTCGTCAAGAAAGAGAATCTCCGGCTCATTCAGCAAAGATTTTGCCAGAGCGAGGCGCTGTTTCGTGCCCATCGAGAGCCGGTCATAGCGGATGTTCCTGTATTTTTCAAGCTCAAAGAGCTCTATGTTTTCTTCGATTATATTTGAGCAGGCAAACGGGCCGCAGCCGTAGAGCATAGAATAGAACTTCAGCACTTCATAAACTGTCAAACTCCAGGGGAAGTTCGGGTTTCCCGAGCACATATTAATGCGCATTTTTAGTTTTTTTAAATCCGGCATATGCATAGTATTGGTATCAAGTCCGAGAATGGATACATTTCCTTTATTTGGCAGTAACTGGCTGGAAAGGATATTCAAAAGCGTTGTTTTGCCTGCCCCGTTTGGTCCTAGAAGCCCAAAGATCTCGCCGTACTTGACGGAAAGAGTAATGCCTGTCAGCGCTTCAGTGTATTTTGGCTTGAAAACGCCCTGTTTAAAGGTTTTTGAGACATTTTCAGCCTTGATGGCATATTTACCCATACACACAATAATACAGGAAAAAAGTCCGGAATTCAACCTTGACAAAAATCAGAGCAACTGGTATTCTCTGGTTGGTATGCACTGGTTTTAAGGAGTGGTAAATGGAAACGGCGCTCTATAAAAAGATAGAAGAAAGCATAAAAGAAAAGATAAGAGCGCAAGGTTTTCCCTCCGGCAAGCTGCCCCCCGAGAGAGCCCTGCTTCTGGAGTACGGCGTCAGCCGGGATACTTTAAGGGTGGCCCTAGCGGAACTAGTCAGACAGGGTCTGCTGCTCTCACTTCCCAGAAAAGGAAATTTTGTAAATAGCCGGGGCGCAGGGGCCGCCGGACCTTCAAAAACAAATCTCGGAATTCTATATTTATCCAAAGCTTCATCTCCGCTCAATCGTATCTCCTGTGTCTTTAAGGGCATAGATAATATTGCAGGGAAATTCAAATTTAAAGTCCAATACTACTTGATAACGGAGGAGAGAACGGAAGACCTCAAGAAAGAACTGCTTGAGGAGAATATCCGCGCGGTTCTTCTGCTTCAACCGCTGCCTCAGAAATTTCTCAGGTGGCTTTCTGAAAACAATATCCGGGTTATCACTGTGAATTTTTATTATGGCACAGCGGATATTTCACTCAGCGCCGTAGTTCCCGACCAGCAGAAAGCCGGTTTCCTTGCGGCAAAACATCTGCTCGACCTGGGTTGCAGGAGAACGGGAATAATTCTTGACTCGTTAAAAGAAGAATACGGCAATATTAGGGTAAGCTATCTTGTGAAAAATGGATATATAGAAGCGCTCAAAGCGAGGGGTCTTGTCATAGACGAAGCTCTGATAAAATGCGGTGAATGGGACAGAAGCAGCATAAGGAAGGACTTTGAGGGCTTGTTGGAGAAGAAAGTAGACGGCCTGGTTTGCTCCTCAGAACTTGTCCTGGAAAAATTGCTTGAGGTTCTTCGGGAGAAAAAAATCGTTCCCGGAAGGGAACTCAAGCTTGTGAGCCTATGCGAGAAAGACCGGATCTATCCTTTCCCCACGGTCGGGCTTCCTTATGTGGAGCTTGGAGAGTCAGCCGTAATGCTGGCCAATATGCTGATCAATAATAATGCCGGTCCGCAGAAAATAGTGCTGGATACGGTTTTGAGAGTATAATCAAAGGAGAATAATAATGAGAACTGATTTTTCAGGAGTATATTCGGCGTTGCTTACCCCCTTTGACGAAAAGGGAAAATTGATGGAGAAAGCGCTTAGGAAAATGGCGCGGTGGGAGGTCAATAAGGGCCTCCATGGGCTTTATATCTGCGGGAGCACCGGGGAAGGCATATTTATGACTACCGAAGAGAGGATGCGCGTAGCCGAAATAGTAAAAGATGAGATAAAAGATGATGCCATTATAATGTGCCACATCGGCGGCTGTACAAACACAAACGAGGGGCTTAAACTTGCGAAACACGCTGCAAAAATCAAGGTTGACGCGCTCGCGTCAATACCGCCCATATATTATCCGTATTCCTTCACAAACATAAAGGATTATTACAAGACTCTTTCTGACAGTACAGACCTGCCCTTCTTTATGTATTATATTCCTGAGCTGACCGGCGGAGCTATCAGCAACGAGAATATCGTGGAAATAGCAGCCTTCAAGAACATGAAAGGAATAAAATTCACCGGTTTTGACTTCTACAAGCTTCAGGATCTTATAAATATGACCGGCGGTAAGTGGACCGCGCTCTCCGGACCTGACCAACTCTTCCTTCCGGCGCTTACGATGGGAGTGGACGGCTCCATCGGCTCCACGCAAAACTGTCTGCCGGAGATATTGTTAGGTATCTATGAGAGTTTTAAGCGCGGTGACCTGCAAAACGCGATGAAACTCCAGAGAAGAATGACAACAGCCTGTGTCATTACCGGTAAGTACTCTGGCATGATATCAAGAAAAATGGCTATGAAGTTTCGGGGCGTCGACGCCGGTTTCTGCAGGGCTCCTCTAAAAACAAAACTCTCCCCTTCGGAAGAGAAATGGCTGAAAACAGAATGGAAGAAGGCGTTTCCGGAGTATAGCGAGGGACTGTAGTATGCAAGAGAAGGTGATTTATTTATTATTAAAATTTAGAATACAGATGCTAATTTATTCTTGGAGACCGTAAATGGAATTTCATGTCACATTTGATTTTGGCGATGATATTTTGTATGCAAAACAGGAGTGGACCGAAGACTGGCTCAGGCAAATAGTCCGAGGCTATGCCGAGCGCGGGGTGAGCGCAATTCACTGGATACATTCGCACGGCGCATTTAGTTTCCCCAAAGAGTTTCCCGGCAGCAAAAGGTACAGGTTTGAGGGTCATATTCCCGATCCGCTCGCAGTGATTGCGGATGAGTCGCACAAGAACGGCATGCGTTGTTTCAGCGTTATAAAGATCAATGACCGGGCCATCGGCATGCCCTTCTCTCCTCGAAAGGTAACATACAATGCAAAAGGGGAGATTGAGCAGGATTTTCTTGGCGGAAAGTTTAATTATGTGCATCCGTGGACACTAAAGCACCCCGAGATGAGGGCGGGGCTTCACCCGTCTCTTCAGGAAAAGCTTCCCAGAAAACCGGTTACTGCTATCCGGCTCTGGCACGAAGGCCCTAATCTGCCGGAAACACCTTTTGAAATATACGTTTCAAAAGATAACAGGAATTACACACTGTACACCGGGTCAAAGGCCGTAAAATTCAGCGAGCGCCGCAGAACCCCGCCGGTTTTCGTGCCCGCCCCGGATTCCGCTTTCGGTCCGGAGGGGACATTTACCTGTATAGAATTCTCAGGCCTAAATATCACCGAGCCGTTCTTTGCCGTGATGGCCGGGAAACCGACTGAACTTGCAAATACAATGTCGGCTCTCGTTGAAATTGTTGATACGGAAGGGAAGCAGGCAGCTTTTACCTACGGTCTGGTTCCCGTTATCCCGGATATGATGGACCAGTCGCAGAAAGAGGACTGGAGGAACATCGGGATAGCGTTTGATGCAGCTTTCGGAACGAGTATCCCCGGAAGAGGCTTCCACTTTATGACCTCCGGCGGGCGGCACAGGATAGAAATTAAAAAAAGAGGCTTCCTTGGGTTTGCCCGAGGGAAGAACAGATTCTTGACCGGGATACAGGAATATTCATATCCTGAAGCCAGGAATAACTGCGTTCAAATAGTAAAAGAGGCGTTTGATTCCGGCTGTGACGCGGTGGATATAAGAGTGAACAGCCATACAGAATCATTTGATTGGGAAAATTACGGCTTCGGCGGGCCTATTGTTTTGGAGTATAAAACCCGTTATGGACAGGATATAACAAGAGATAAGTTTGACCGGGCAAAATGGCGCGCGCTTCGGGGCGAATATTTAACTCAGGCTCTGACTGAGATGAGTGAGTTTACACGCTCATGCGGGAAAGAGTTTTCAATACAGTTCTTCGACTTCTTTGATCACACGGCAGAAGAACTCTGCAAGATGGAGTTTTATTGGGACTGGAAGAAATGGCTCACAGGCGGGTTGGTAGATTCCGCGACTCTGGCAAGTTTTGAATGGAAAAGCGCTTTCTATGCAGATATTCTGGAACTAAGCCATCAGCAAAAAATACCTCTCAGAATGACACCTGCAATGCACAGCGCGACCGAACCGGACTGGGAGCGTGATCTGCCGATATATCTGGATGCATGCAAAAGAGACGGGTTGAAAGTGTTCAATATATATGAAAGCGCGGCTGTTTCTCAGCTTGATACCGACGGCCTGCGTTATAAGATTCCCTTCCTGTGGAAAACAATTAAAGAACAAAAATAAGAGAAGTTGTTTCCGAATTACGGAGAAACCCATGATAATTAGAAACGATCTGCTTCCGCCGTCCGGGGCCAATCCCAGGAACTCGGAAGGTTCTATGGTTAAACTTGCGAACGGGGATATTCTCTTCGCATACACGCATTTTACGGGAGGCCCCAAGGATGACGCGGCATCGCATATTGCGGCTAGAAGATCAAATGACGGCGGAAAAAGCTGGACAGGAAAGGATGAAGTCCTTGTAAATAATGAAGCCAAAATAAATACCATGAGCGTATCATTCCTGAGACTAAAGTCCGGAGATATCCTGCTCGGATACATCACCCGGGAAACCCATCAGGAGATGCCGTTTTATATAAGAAGGTCTTCGGATGAAGGGATGACTTGGTCGGATAGGCTCATGGTAACAAGCCCCGTATCGCAGGAAGAAAAATATTTTATTGTAAACAATGAACGCATGATTCAAATATCTGCCGGGAGAATAATTGTTCCTGCCGCATTTCATCCCAAAGGAACCGGGAGGGGCAGGGTAACCGTATTTTATTCCGATGATAACGGGAATACCTGGAAGAGGAGCAAGAGTATTTTGGACACTCCTGACCCGGAAGACCTCTGGGCGGGGCTTCAGGAACCGGGTGTTGTTGAGCTTAAAGACGGAAAACTTCTGATGTGGATGAGGACAGAGCTCGGAAGCCAGCTTTACTCTTATTCAAAAGACAAAGGTGAGACCTGGTCAGAACCTGTTCCGTCTTTCCTTCTGGCCCCCTGTTCCCCTGCGAGCATAAAGAGGATCCCGTCGACAGGAGATCTCCTCGTTATTTTCAATGAATTGTCAACGAGATACATGCATATAAGAAAAAACCTGAAGAACAATCATCTGACCTGGATCGGCGAGCGCACGCCTCTGATAGCGGCAATCTCAAAGGACGAAGGCAAGACCTGGCAGAATCGGCTGCTACTGGAAGACGATCCCGAAGGCTGGTTCTGCTACACCTCCATATTGTTTTCCGGAGAGAAGGTAATTCTAAGTTATGCCGCTGAAAAGCAGAGGAACAAACCCGAGAGCGTTTGGGGCAATATGCGGATTACCATTCTTGACTTGAAAGAAATATATGATAAAGTGGTACAAAAATAGAATAAAAGTAACGAGAGGAAGTTAGAAAAACCGCAAACCGGAACAGTAGAAAACTAAAGGGATATTTATGAGAGCTAAAAAGGAAAAAGAGAGTAAAACGCTCAAAATAGAGCTACAAAAGCACAAGCGAGAGCTTGTCCTGTTTATTGTTGCTGCATTTCTCGGCATTGTGATTTATATTGACAGGCAGAAGCCTAACCCGCAAGATCTCTCTATGTCTTCGCGGCTTAATACCCTCTCTGTTAGCGGGGCTCTCCCTGCGTTTTTCGGAGAGGATGGGGCGGAAATTCCGGCTGAAGGGTTTAAGTCATTTTTCAAAAAGAAAGTATGCTTTTCCGTTTCAGAAAATGCTAAACAGCCTAACGATATATTCTGCGCGCTGATTAAAGCCGGAAAAAACGGGAAGCTTTCTGTAAAGAAGCTCGTTAACCTCTCCGGCTCAAAGGACGGGGACGAGAGCGTGCTCGCCGTTAGAAATAACCGGGTGGCCTGGGCAAGTTCTGTGCGCGACAGTTTTAAATCAATCTCTCTGGGCAGATCGTCCGGAAGGAATGAACGCTATTTTGGTTTTAAACCTTCAGTGAAAAATGTATCTCTCGTTTGGAACGGAGATGGCCACCTGGCGGTTTCCTACAATACAAGGGGGATACAAAAAAAAGTTATAGTAGATCCGGTATCAGCCGAAGTTCTTCCGCCGGGCTCGGAGCTTTCTTTCCTGCCAAGAGCAAGAAACAGCGAACCTTTAATCTCAATAATTGTAAATTTCACAAGGAAAATAATAGGCGCAAATGCGATTGCCTGGATGGAAGGGGTGTTTTTTGATGCCAAGGATGGAATTGACGGCTGGCTTTACAGGAACTTTGCGAAAACAACGCCTCCAAAACAGGCGCTTCTGCCGAAAGGAAAGGAGATTCTGCCGGGTTTGAAACCTGTTCTTGTGGACGGAAAATTCCCGAACGAAGGGGTCTGGACAACTGAAGGTCTTCCGCAGGCTGCCCCGGGCAATCCGGTACTTCTTGCGAAAACTTTTATCCGTCCGGACAAAGAAAGGCCGTATGCGGTTGTTTACCTTCTATATATAGATACCGCCCAGGTTCTTGTCGCGCCCGTGGCCGGAACGGAGCATCCGGAGCCGACGACCGGCGTCAGGGGAAAAGGAGTCATACCTCCCGAAGACGAATTGCGCAGCCGTCTTCTGACGGCTTTTTCCGGAGGTTTCCAGGCGGTACACGGTAATTACGGCATGATGGTGGACGGCGAGGTTTACCTTCCCGCGCTTGAGGGCATAGCAACGGTCTGCTTCTATTCAGATAACAGCATAAAAATAGGCAGTTGGGGAATAGATGTGTTTGATACGCCGGCTCTGGTTTCTTTCAGGCAGAATCTGCCTCCTTTAATCACCCGGGGAAAATATAACAGTGACAATAAATTCTGGGGCTATACGCCGAAAGTAATGAAATCCGCCTATACCTGGAGAACGGGGCTCGGGCTTACCGCGGACAAAAAAATGATCTACGCCCTCGGCAGTCCGGTCGTTGCAGAAACACTGGCTGCCGCAATGATACAGTCCGGTGTTGTTTCCGGGATGCAGTTGGATATGAATATTTCCAATGTGACCTGCGAGCTCTATAAGGTTTCAAAAGAGGAAAAGGGCGGGCTGAATATTTCTGCCTCGCAGCTTTGCGAGGGACTTATACTCAAGAAAGGCCTGTACCTGCAGCCGCATACAAGGGATTTCTTTTATGTGGTAAGAAAACAGTAGAAAGATTATAAAGTTTTTAGTGATTCTAAAGTTGTAAAGTTTGAATATTAATTTTGGTGGAGTTTTGTTTCGTATTGAAATAGCGGGGTAAATTGCGGATAATGTTAATAGTTCATAAATATTTATTGGAGGTTATTATATGAAGCAAGTCAGAATGGGCATAATAGGCGTGGGCGGCAGGGGCGGGCTGGCGGTTCACTGGCACAAACCTGAGGGCAGCTCAATTGTCGTTGCAGGCGCGGATGTTAGCGAGAAGAACCTGGCGGAGTTCAGAAAAAAATACCCCGGTTCCTTCATCACGGGGGATTACAAAGAACTGCTCAAGAGAAAAGATGTTGATGCGGTAGCAATCACTTCCCCTGATTGGACTCACGAAGAGTACGCCATAGCGGCGCTTCGCGCGGGGAAACATGTTTATTGCGAAAAACCCATAGCGATAACCATAGCTGGCTGTGACAGGATATTACAGGAAGCAAAAAAGAGCGGTAAAAAGTTTATGGTCGGTTTCAATATGAGATATATGAGCGTCTTTCCTGTTATGAAGGACATAATTGACAGGGGCAGTATTGGCGAGGTGAAAGCTGTCTGGGTGAGGCACTTTGTGGGACTTGGCGGGCAGTATTACTATCACGACTGGCACGCTAACAGCAAGTATTCCACGGGTCTTCTGCTTCAGAAAGGCTCGCATGACATTGATATGATCCACTACCTGACGGGAAAATATACGACTAAGGTTTCAGCCTTTGGGTCGTTGGATTACTTCGGAGGAAACAAGCCGAATGATTTAAGGTGCAAGAACTGCAAGGAGAAGGATTCCTGCTGGGAGTTCATAGACCATGCAACCATGGATCAGTGTTGCTTCAGGAAAGAAGTAGATGTAGAAGATAACAATGTTGTAATTCTGGAGCTTGAAGGCGGAATTAAGGCAACCTACATGCAGTGTCATTTTACTCCTGAATATTTGAGAAATTATGTAATTATAGGCACCGAGGGAAGAATAGAGTGTGTGAACGAAGATAAAATTGTGGTAAAAATGAGACCTGGAGTAAAAAAAGTTAAGAACACAACGGACAAAGAATTAACAATGAAGCCGGTACAGGGCGGGCACGGCGGAGCGGATCCGGTTATCTGCGGCGACTTCATTAGTTATATATTAACCGGGAAAAAGCCCAAGACAACGCCGGTTGCAGGCCGGCAGAGTGTCGCTGTGGGTTGTTTAGGGACGGAGTCCATCCGAAAGGGCGGGAAGGTGCTTAAGGTTCCGCCTCTTCCAAAGGGAATAAAAGAATAGAAATAATTTTACCCTACATAGGGTTTCTAATGTTATGATTGAGGTCTGGTTTTAAAACTTAAGGTACTTTAAGGGGAAAACAAATGGATATACCTGAAATAGTTTTTGAAGACGACCAGCTCTTGGTGTTTAACAAACCCTCCGGTTTGCTAAGCATCCGCGATGACAGGCATCCTCTGGAGAAAACAGCCATTGACGCGGCGGTTGAATATCTCAAGGGAAGAAAGGTTTATCCCGTGCACCGCATAGACAAAGAAACCAGCGGTATTCTTCTTATCGCAAAGACTGTTCCCGCCGAAAGAAAAATGAGCGAGATTATCTACCACCAGCACTTGAGGAAGATTTACACAACAATAGTCCGTGGCGACGCGAGACGAGACAATAAAATCAGCCTCCCTATTCTTAAGTCTCGTTCGGGAAAAGTAAAGATTGATAAAAGCGGCAGGCCCTCTCTTACCTTGTACAGGATAAAGAAGAAATACAGGGGTTTTACGCTGCTTGAGGCGGAGCCGAAAACCGGAAGGACTCATCAGATAAGGGTTCATCTTGCACACAAGAGACTTCCTGTCATAGGAGATGAA
>JBAXDA010000026.1:0-10181 GCA_037141215.1 Candidatus Firestoneibacteriota bacterium
CTCCGCAGTCTTCACACTCATCCTGAGCCTGCAACTGAAAAGAACGCTCGCCTCCCAGGAAGGCGTCTTTTAGATCCAGCTCAACAGTTGATTCAATATCGGCGCCGCCTTGAGCTCCTCTTTCCATACTCTCAAATTGCTCTTCTCCTCCCACCCCGGCACTGCCAAAAAAAGTTCTGAAGAAATCCGAGAAACCTCCTCCGCCGAAAGATTCTTCATCAAACCGGAAACCCGAAGAATTCCCGGAGCCCTGCTCTCCGGGGGAACGGCGGGAGTGTCTTCCGCCTGTACCGCCCTGCGGCTGGCCGGCATAGTTCTCCCAATTCTGCCAATCGGAACCCAACTGGTCGTATTTTGATCTTTTATTTGCGTCACCAAGCACTCCATAGGCTTCGTTTATTTCTTTGAATTTTTCTTCCGCCCGCTTATTGCCGGGATTGAGATCCGGATGGAATTTTCTGGCAAGCTTGCGGTAAGACTCTTTAATTGACTTTTCGTCGGCTTTTTTATCCACATTCAATGTTTTATAATAATCTTTGTAATCCATTCTTCCTCTGTCTGACGGCCGTAGGCCCTTGGGATTTTTTCAACCTGAAGAACCGGCGGCTTTATCTGAAATTAGTGTATTGCAGCGGCAGCCCGAAATCCTTTGCCTTTACCGCGGACATTACGGCCTGAAGGTCGTCTTTGCTCTTACTGACTATCCTTAACTGTTCTCCCTGAATCTGAGCATTTACTTTAAATTTTCCATCCCTTATGAACTTTGTTATCTCCTTGCCTTTCTCCTGTTTTATCCCTTCTTTGATTTTAATTAACTGCCTGACAGTCATCCCTCCCGCCGGTTCGCACTTCCCCAGATCCAGAGACTGCTGGGAGATTCCTCGTTTGAACATTTTGGAAGCCAAGATCTCTATAAGGCTTTTCATTTTGAATTCGTCTGCGGTGGTAACGGTGAGTTCTTTTTTTTCTTTATCAAGCTTTATGTCCGCCGTAACACCTTTAAAATCAAACCTGTTCGCCAGCTCCTTTTGAGCCTGATTGATAGCATTGTCCAGCTCCTGCATATTTACCGAAGAGACAATATCGAAAGAAAATTCATTTGGCATTTTTTTTCTCCTCTTTTTTCAGGTTTAGATTTCCGACATAACTTTCCTTGTAAGTCGAAAGGTCAACGGGTTTTCCGTCGAGAACCAGCTTAATATTGTCTTTCTTACCGATCTTTATGTTAAACTCTTCTTTCGCATACCAGGTCTTTTTATCCCCGGCATTAAACATCATCTTTGTAACTCCTTCTTTGTCCGAAGAGATTTCAAACCAGCATTCACCTGATGCCGTCGTTTCCAAAGCCAGCTGCGAGCCATCGGGTACTATACCGGTGGCCGCGGACTTCCTTTCATCCGGAGCGGCAAAGCAGCTTTTCAATAACAGCCCGGAGGCCGTCAAAAAAACAACTCCCGCCCCTATCAGGATCCAGAGCTTTGTTTTGTAGGTAAAATTAAGCGTCAATTTTTTGCGCAGTTCACGCCTCGCCTCAAGCTGTATCTGTTCGTCAGAGCGGAGGGGAACGACCTTCTCCTGAACATCTTTTTTCTCGCCTTGCTGCTCCTTGTAATCTTTAAGCAGCTCTTCGGTATTCAGACCAAGATACCGGGAATAGGTCCTCAAGAAGGCCTTCACATAGGTTGGTCCGGGTATCAACGAATAATCATCTTGCTCCAAAGCTTCAAGAAACTTCGGCTGTATGCGAAGTTCTTCGGCTATCTTGTCATAGCTAAAGCCTTTGCTTTCTCTTTCTTTCTTCAGCCTGCTGCCGATAGAAGTATCAGACATTTTTTCTCCTTTTTGCAGGTTCTGAGATCCCCGCTTTTGTATGATTAAGCATTTAACTGCAGTTTGAACAGGGCCCGCAGTGCAAAACCTATGTATTACTTTATGGGTGTATTTATAATTATTGCGCCTTCAGGCGTCTTGAATTCAAATATTTCATCCCTTACTTTCTCGTTCACCGTCTGATTGCTGAAAACCACCGAGATATAATTGGTTTCTGAATAATATACCGTTATTCCTACCGGCAACCACCTCAGAGAGTCTATTACAAGCCGTATCTTGGAAAGACCCGTTTCCCCTTCTCTGGGAAGAGCTTCAACTTCAACCAGGTCCCGGGAATTGTCTTTTGAGACAATTGAATTAATATAATTTTTCTTCAGTTTGTTTATAAAAGAGTTAAAGCCAAACAGAATATTATCTTTCGCGTTAAGA
Source organism: Candidatus Firestoneibacteriota bacterium (assembly GCA_037141215.1). Classification (GTDB taxonomy): domain Bacteria; phylum Oederibacteriota; class D2-FULL-39-29; order D2-FULL-39-29; family CAIOVX01; genus JBAXDA01. The sequence continues at coordinate 2,260 of JBAXDA010000026.1, forward strand.
TCTTTCAAGTCCTGCACAAGTACCTGGTTTTCGGCTTCCATATAGATCCAGACATTTTTGCCGTTGCACTTGACCTGTTGTCTTGGCTCTATATATTCTACGGAAAACTTATCCGGTTTTTTCAGCACCAGCCGGCCTTTGAGTTTTTGCGGCGCCTCAAGATCAGACACGGCAACGGTCTGAAGAACATCCGCCTTAAAGGTGTTCACTTTTTCTTCGAAGACGGCCGAAAAATAACCTACTGCTTCATCCCCCGTAAGAGAATAACCCGCCGAGACCAGGGAAAAGAAAACAACAACACAACTAAAGATTTTTATTTTTATTTTCATTTTTTGCAATTATGGCTTCTATCTTTTCACCATATATGTCTCTGGGCTTTGACCCCATAGAGGGGCCTATCAGTCCTTTCATTTCCATTCGGCTTATGAGATCTGCCGCTTTGCCGTCGCTTATGTGCAGGGCTCCTTTGAAAAGCGTCGCGGAAGCTCTTTTTCTTTCTATGACTATTTGGAGCGCATTCCTAAAAAGCTCCGCATCCTCCCCTTCAGGACTGTCAAATCCGTCGTCTCCGGGAACCGGCTCAAGCATGCCATACGCCGGTTTCCCCTGCGCTTTCCAGAAATCCATAACCTTTTTTATCTCTGCGGAACTCAAGAATGGGCACTGAGCTCTTTCAGGCTGGGGAAAAGATGAATGGGAAAACAGCATATCGCCTTTTCCAAGGAGGTCTTCGGCTCCACCGGTATCAAGAATAACTCTTGAATCAGTCCGGGAAAACACCTGAAGGGCTATCCTGGACGGGAAGTTTGCCTTTATCACGCCCGTGAGAACATCCACAGAGGGCCTCTGAGTGGCGAATACAAGATGAATCCCGACTCCTCTTGCCAACTGCGCCAGCCTTGTGATAACTTCTTCCACTTCATTAGCTCCGAGTATCATTAGATCCGCAAGTTCATCTATTATTATTACAATATAGGGCATTTTTTCTTCCGAGACCTGATTGTAAGAAACAATGTCCCTCACTCCTATCTCGGAAAGTTTATCATATCTGTTTTTCATTTCAATACTCACCGCTTTCAGGGCAGCAGTAGCCTTTTTAGCTTCAGTGATAATGGGTGTATAAAGATGCGGGAGGTCGCGGTAGAGCGTGAATTCAACGCGTTTTGGATCTATCAAAAGCAGCTTGAGCTCGGTAGGGTCAAATTTATACAGCATGCTCATTATCAGAGCATTCAGACAGACGCTTTTCCCGGAACCTGTTGAACCGGCAACCAACAGATGCGGCATGCCCGCCAGGTCAGAAATTATATCCTCTCCGTCAACTGTTTTGCCTATCGCCACGGGGATACGCAAATCAGGATCCCTGAAATCCTTGGCTTCAAGAAGTTCACTCATGGTTACAGTCGCCTGTTTCTCATTAGGCACCTCAATCCCCACGGCTCCTACACCCGGCAGTGGGGCAATTATTCTGATATGCTGCGCTTTAAGATTCAGAGCCAGGTCGTTCGAAAGATTGGCTATTTTACTAATCTTGGTGCCTGCGGAGGGCTTGACCTCATACCTCGAGACCCTGGGGCCTACGATAGCCCTCATAATCTCTACTTCTATGTCAAAGGTCTGGAGAGTTTTCTTGATTATCTCGGCTTTAATGGCGGTATTCTCTTTTGTTTTATCCTGAATTTCTTTTGGGGACAAAAGCTCTATTCCCGGCAGTTTAAAACCCCGGGAAACAGCCGTAGTTTTACGGAAAGCTATTCGTTCTTTTAACTGCCCGGTTGATCCAAATTTTATTTTTTCCGTTTTCTTCTTGTCCTCCGCCTGAGGAGGATTGGGAATCGTTGGAATAATAATTTCCTTTTTGGCCTTCTTCTCCAAAGCAGCCGCCTGTTTTTCCTTCAAACTTCTGCCTGCCGCATTTATCCTGGTTTTAAGCAGCAGAAGCAGCCTGCTAAGCCAGTTCTTGGGATATTCTTCCACTTCCAGAAGATAAATACCCGTTATAAGTATCAGCACTGCCAGGAACCAGATTCCTGTTGTTCCGGCGAAAGCCTTTAGCGCTCCTCCAAGCAGAATCCCGAACTGATTGCTATCGGAGGTTGGTCTTATTCCGTTCTCACAGTATTTGAATATACCCGAAAGATAGTCCAGAAGACAGAAAGCAGTCAAAAATAAAGCGGTTCCGAAAGTCTTGAACGCGGGTTTCTCCACTTTATTTTTGGTAAAGGAGTACCAGCCTGCGGCTCCCAGTATTACCGGGAACAAAAAAGAAACAAAACCAAATACAAGATAAAACAGACCGCGCAGGTATTTCCCCAATAAACCGAAAAGCTCAAACGGCAGAAGAGCCGCAAACATAAAGATTGCAGCGGCAGTCCAAAGAATACCGGCAAATTCATTTTTTTTGTTCATTTATTATTTTAGCCCCTTGTAACACTATAGATATCACTAAAAGACTATTTAAGTCAATGACTTCACTTGCTCTCCGGTATTATCTTTTTATTACAGTATAAAGAGTAACCCTGCCTCTCTTTATAAGGATTAAGATACCCTCGTCCTTGTTCATTCCGGAGACAGCCTTGTTGTAATCTTCCATTGTTTTGATCTTATTCTTATCAAGCTCTAAGATTATATCACCCTCCGCAAGCCCCAGGGAAGCCGCCTCACTGCCGGCGGAAACTTCTGTAATAACAACACCTTGACTGACCAGAAGACGGTATTTTGAAACCAATTGGGGAGTAATACTTCCGGCATTAATACCCAGAGAGTCCGAGAAAGCTCCGGCAGCTTCAACAGCCGCTTTTGCCGCATCGCCCAGTTTTACTTCCAGATATTTGCCAATGCCATCCCTGAGGATCCTGAACTTCAGGGTCTCCCCTGCTTTTTTTAGTTTCAATTCAGCCTGAAAATCTTCTGGTTTTACCACATTTCTCCCTTCAACTTCTGTTATTATATCGCCGGGTTTCAAACCTGCCCCGTTAGCCGGGCTTTTATCTTCAACACTGTTCACTACTACTCCTGCCTCGGCCTTAAATCTCTTCTTAAGCCTTTCATCCAGATCCTGCAGCCTGACACCCATCCAGGGAGCAGTCGCGCTTGAAGAACCCCCCTTCATCATGTCCGGGAGAAGAACCCTGGCTTCATTGACCGGAATGGCAAAACCAATTCCTGCGTAAGACCCGGAAGTAGAAACAATTGCCACATTTATTCCTATAACCTCTCCCATAATATTGCAGAGCGGGCCTCCGCTGTTGCCGGGATTAATGGCCGCGTCGGTTTGAATGAGATTAGGCAGCCTCTTAAGTCCTTCTTCGTCAACATCTTCAAAGAGACGGCCAATAGCGCTGACTATCCCTGCCGTTACTGTATGGTCGTATCCAAACGGGTTGCCTATGGCTATCGCCCACTGCCCTACTTTTACCTTTGAGGAATCTCCAAGCAGGGCAAAGGGAAGTTTCTTTCCGGAGTTGATCTTGACGACCGCAAGATCGTGGTTTTTGCTTGTGCCGGTTACTTTGCCTTCATAACTGCTTTTGTCGGAAAGGATGACCGTGATTTTTGTTACATCCTTAATCACATGATAGTTAGTAAGAATAAAGCCGTCCCCGGAAATAATAATCCCTGTTCCCAGTCCGGTGCGCTTATACTGTTTTTCCCTAGGCCTCGCAAATCCAAAATCCTCATCTCCGAAAAATCTGTTGAAGAAATCCTCGTAGCCGAATCCGCCGGTCCTGTATTTCAGGATTTGCTCCGTGCTTATATTGACGACAGCCGGCCCGATCCTGTCGGAAACTGAGACAAAAGCATCCTGCAGGCTTATGGCTTCTTTGACTGAAGCGGTATTTTTCGTTTCAATACCGTCTCCGGAGAAAGAAAGACCTACGGCGGTCGCCAGGAGAATTCCCGCAAGCAGCCCCGCTATTCCGAGCGCCAGAGGAGTTAACTTTCTTTTAATATGCAAACCTGCCTCCCGTTAGAAAAACTTGGGTAGATATCTTTTTTGTTTTACCAGCATCTCTTCCAGAAGTTTATCGGCAGTGTTGAAATCTTTAAGCAGCGGATCAAGCATCAGCGCTTTAAGCGCAAGTTTCCTGTCCCCGGTCATTGAAGCGTCCACGGTAAGCCTGTGAATAGCAGCCATTTTCCCTACAACCTCGGCGACGGGCTGAGGCAGCTCACCGATGTTTATTGTTTTATACCCGTATTGTCCGAAGGCAGCGGGAACCTCAACACAACAATCATCGGGAAGGTTTCGGATACTGCCGTTATTGAGCACATTTACCGCAGGAAGCACTTCTCCTTTGTTCCTTATGATCGCCATCATTACATTATGAGCTTCTTCTCCCGAGGGCTTGTCCATATCCCACGGATCTTCCTTGCGCGCAATCCATTTTTTAAGCAATTTTTTTATAAATATCCTGCCCTGGGATTTCTTTTTATAATCCTTTACGGTCAGGCCATAGTCTTTTCCGTTCCTGGTTTTAGGATCAAGAAAATACGGGAAAAACTCGACAATATGCTTGTCTCCGGCAATAGGCATCATGCCGTAATATTCAAATAGTTTTTTTGTGATGGCCCACTCTTCGGTAAGCCTTTCTTTCTCAAGCCAGTCTTTGCTGTCTTTCTTCCCGGTCTTAGGTTTGGCAATGTGGTTTGAAAAATCATTGTACCAAGAACTTGTTTTATTCTCCCCCCTGACCCAAACTTCTTTCACCCAGGTAAAATGGTTCGTGCCTGCGGCTATAATTGACACATCTTTCTTCTCAACATTGTAAATCTTTCCCGCCATTTCTTCCACTCCGCCTATGCAATGGCAGAGTCCTACACATTTAATGCTGCTATTGAGCTGCACCGCAAGAGTAAGCTGGCTCATCGGATTTGAAAAATTTACAAGCCAGGCCTCGGGACAGACCTTCTCCATGTCACGCGCAACAACCATTATTGCTTCAATATTCCTCATAGATCGCACAAGCGCCGAAGGTCCTATAGTGTCGCCGACGGTATTAGATATTTTATATTTGCTGCAAATTTTCATTATCTCCCTATCCGCGCCTTCGCTCCCGACATTTATACAGAGCATCACATAATCAGCTCCCTCAAGCGCTTTCTTTCTGTTTGTTGTGCCTTCTACGGTTATGTTCGTGCCGGAGATCTCGTTCATTATCCTGCAAACGCCGGTTATATATTTTATCGGCTCGGGGTCAATATCAAAGATAACAACCTTTGCTTCCCGGAGCTCGCTTATTTTAACAAGATCCTTAAAAACCCTGTGACAAAAAAGGTAGCTTGCCCCGACGAATACTATCTTGTAATTCTTTTTCATTCTCTACTCCTTTTTTAGATTAATCGGCTCCGGACATTCAACAGCCTCTTTCTCTGAGTTCTTCATCCAGCATCTTAAGAAAATACTCCCGCTGGGCAAGCGCCAGCGCTTCTTCCTCTGAGATTTTATTTTTTGCAAACCGCATTTTTTGCCTTATCAAGTCATGCAGAAACTCGTCGCTTTCTGTTTTTATCTCTATAAATTTTACGGCTGCGCGTTTTTTATTATCTTTTACCGAGTTATGTTCAACCCTGGAAACTTCGCCGATTATTTTAACAGCGCTCTCCGTGCTTTTCAACATTATATTGATAAGAAGCCTGTCTCCGGGGTTAAGCTCCTCATCCGTAACAAGCACGGCTCCTCCGCCGCTTATATTAACAGTGCCTGATTCCCGGCTCTGCCGGAAGAAGCCGCTTAACATACCCGTTTTCCCGCCGTTTAACGCCTTGTATCTCACTTTGAGAGAGCAGGACCACCTGGGATATTTCCTTCTCTCTACGAGAAGCTCCCCTTCAGGCATATTTCTCCTTTGGTATAATCTCCCGATAAACTAAAATCAAGTTTAGAAGGACAATGTTCAGCGTTTCAAAATAGCAAGCATAGCCGCATGTATCTTTCCGTTTGATGCGGAGATCTCGTCCCCGAAGTTGTCAAACTTCCTTCCGGAATAGTCTGAGACTCTGCCCCCGGCTTCAACTACAATAAGTTCCGCCGCCGCCGTATCCCAGGGCTTTAATTCCTTCTCCCAGAAGCCGTCAAATATTCCGCACGCGACATAGCAAAGGTCCAGAGAAGCGGAACCTCCCCGCCTGACAGCCTGCGCTCTCCTGCAGAACCTGTTAAACCACTCATACTGATTGCCCGGGTTCTGGTGCAGGGTGTAAGGAAACCCTGTGGCAAGGAAAGCCTTTTCAAGTTCTTTTACGGGAGAAACTTTTATTCTTTTGCCGTTAAGGAAGGCTCCTCTGCCGGCTTCAGCGGTGAACAGTTCGTCAAGCAGGGCGGAGTAAACTACGCCAACAATCGTTTTCCCTTTTCTTTGCAAGGCAATGGATACGCAGAAAAGCGGAAAGCCGTGCGCGTAGTTGACCGTGCCGTCTAAAGGATCAATTATCCAGCGGTATTCGTTCTTAATGTTCTCACCCAAGGATTCCTCGGCAAGAATACCGTGTGACGGGTACTTTTTGTTGATCATTGCTTTGATCATCTTTTCGGCTTCAAGATCTGCATTCGTTACAAGATTGGTAACATAGCCCTTGTATTTCACGGACTTCAGCTTCCTGAAATATTTAAGGTGTATCTTTCCCGCCTTTTTTGCCATCCTTACAGCGAAGTCAAGCATCTAACCCTTCCTCGCGGGGCCGCGTCCCGTACTGCGGCCGCCAAATTTGCTCCTGGAGAATTTTCCCAGGCCATGCGCGTTTTTTCTGACGAACTTTCCTGCTTTGCCGACAGCGGTTTTTCCCTTAAAACGGGGAGTTTTCCTCTCTTCCCTTCTATCCCCTGTTTGTTTGTCAGCATACTTATTCCAGGGCTTTGCATCTCCCCTGCTCTCTTCAAATCTCCTTCCATAACCGCCGGGTTTTTTTGCGTAAGCAGGCTTACTCTCGGGTTTCCGCCTGTATTTTAAAGCTTCCAGTTCCCGTTCTATCTTCTTTTTATATTCAGGCCCCGGCTGGGTCCTTCCTCCGGGTAATTTTTCCGGCTTCACGGAATAACCCTTCCCTGAATTTGGATCTCCCTGGAATTTTCTGCCGTCAAATTTATGTTTATTCCTAGACGGCCGGGCTGCTCTCTCCGAAGGATAGACGGCGGCCTCTTCAAACTTCACGACCGGCAGCTCCGGCTTTAACTCTTCTTTTATAGACAAGTGTTTGTTAACAAAGGGTTTTGGCTCAGACTTTAACTCTTCTTTTACAGGCGCAGATTTGTTAATAAATATTTTCGGCTCCGGCTTACTGATGCGGACCGCGGCTGTTCTTTGTTCTTTGATTACGGCCGTTTTCTCTTGAGCTGGTTTTGTTAGCGCGCTGCCTTTAGACCTTAACTTGACCACATTTTCCACATGGAAAGTGTTAGGAAACATATCCAGCGGCTGCACCGATTCAATTTCATAACCTTCCGAGGCCAGCACTCCAAGGTCCCGCGCAAGCGTCGCTATGTCGCAGGAAACATAAATTATTTCCTCGGCTCCTATCTTCTTCAAATTGGTAAGTACTATTCTTTCGCAACCCTTTCTGGGAGGATCCAGGATGACTGTTTTTGCTTTATAGCCGGTCTCAAGAGAGTTTAACAGTATATCCTCCACCCTGCCGTGCAAAAACTCACAATCTCCCTTTTTATTCAATTCAAAGTTTGTACGGGCGTCGAAAATGGCTGATTTCACCTCGTCCACACCTATAATTTTTCTAAATTTATCGGCAAGGAATACGGTCATGGTGCCTGCCCCGCAATAAAGATCGCAGGCTTCCGCTTTAGGATCTCCCGTGACAAGGCTTCTCACCAGGTCATACATGGTTTTCATCTGAGAAGTATTGGTCTGGAAAAATGACATCGGTGATATTTTGTAGGTCACATCTTTCCATTCCTCGGTGAGCACCCC
>JBAXDA010000027.1:0-9979 GCA_037141215.1 Candidatus Firestoneibacteriota bacterium
GGGGTAAAACCTGAGGCGCTGACTGCCTTGGTATGACCGATGTCGTAGTCCTTGGCGAACTGGTCGAAAACAATGGATTGATGCTTGAAAGTTTGGATGCTTGGAGACTTAACGTCCTTTGTGGACAGTGGACGGTGGACAGTGGAAAGCCGTGACAGTCTTTTTTTATTTTTCGCAGAATGAATGCGCATTAATATTATTTTCTCCTACGGAAGAAGTCTTTTCTAAAACAAAGTTATATCAGGGATCAATTTAAAATGCTTAATGTTTTCAGTCACCAGTACAAGCCCGCGCACCTGACAGGTAGCGGCAATCAGGATATCAGCGAGTCCGAGAGAATTTAGAATATTTCTATCTCTTGCATAATCTGCTGCCTTTCTTGCTATTTCAGTGCTTATTTCTATTTTGCCAAAAAAAACAAGGCTTTTTTCCAGAGCAGCTATTTGACTCTCGTTATGTGCTCCTCTATATAACTCATACTCGTTAATCACACTAATGTAAACATGCTCGGTTTCATTTACTACAGAGATCAATTTGCTATTTCCTGACTTCAAGTGGTTGATCAAAACATCCGAATCCACGAGGTACTTTCTTTCTTTTTTTGTACTCATAGCTTACGGCCCCTGATCAAACCTTTGTTGGATTCTTCCCTTACATTATCAATCCCTTCGTCAGCAAACAAACCTTTCATATACTTCGTCGCTTCTATTAGGTTTTTAGGACCGTTTTTGTATTTAGCAATGAGCTGGCGCACTGCTTCTTTGATAAGCTTTGATTGAGATTTTGATGTGGAAAAAGAAACAGCCTCAAGCTGCCTCTTCTCTTCTTCATCAAAAATTATTGTCAGCCCTTTCTTCATAATACCTCCCTATAGCACTATTGCTATAGTATTATAGCATAGCGTTGTAGTAGTGTCAACACCCGTACACATTTTGTGTACACCTGCTACGGCTAATATTCCTTGATTTGCTTCAGGCAGGCTTCCCTAAGATCCTCTCCCCTGTTGTAGGCGCGCGTCCAGTCAACTACTTTTCGGAGAGCGGTTTCAATCCCCCACTTGGGGTACCATCCTATCTGCTTCTTAGCCTTCGAGTTGTCCAGTTTTAGGAAATGGGCTTCATGAGGGTGTTTCCCGGTCTGTATTGAGCAAGATTTAGAAGAACCCCAGAGCTCGCAGAACTTTTTGGCTATCCAGCCGACAGGCTTACAGTCTCTTGAGTCAGGGCCAATATTCCAGGCACCCGCGTACTTTGGTCCGTTCTTGTAGAGTTTTTCGCAGAGCATCAGGTATCCGCTTAAGGGTTCCAGCACATACTGCCAGGGGCGTGTCGCATTCGGGTTTCTTATTTCTATCAGACCACCGCCTAAAACAGCCCGCACACAATCAGGCACAAGTCGGTCAGAAGCCCAATCTCCTCCCCCTATTACATTTCCTGCTCTGGCGCTGGCAACGGCAACTTTATGTTTTCTGTATTCTTTAGGATTAAAAAAAGAGTTCCTGTAGGAGGAAGTCACTATCTCCGAGCAGGCTTTGCTGGCTGAATATGGATCATAACCGCCCAAACACTCCTCTTCTCTGTATCCTTTCGCCCTTTCCTTATTCTCATAAACTTTATCGGTAGTTACATTCAGTACAACTCTGACTGATTTGCAGGAACGGACGGCTTCAAATAGATTTACAACCCCGATAACATTTGTCTCGTAAGTTTCCGGAGGATTCTTGTAGGATTCTCTCACTATGGGCTGTGCGGCCATGTGGATTACTATTTCCGGGCGGAAAGAGTTCATGGTTTTTTTGAGCTTGGATTGATTGCGAATGTCGCCGATATTGTGCTTAATCAGGCCGGCAGCATTAGTTAATTCAAATATACTGGGCTTCGTAGGCGGTCTAAGCGCGTAGCCGCAAACTTTGGCGCCCATTGAGGTCAGCCAAATAACCATCCATGTGCCTTTGAAGCCGGTATGGCCGGTTAGGAGGACTCGTTTGCCAATCCAGAAGGTTGGATGTTTAGATGTTTGGATGTTTGGCAAGACAACACCCTTATTATTTCTCCTTACCATTATTAACTCCCGGTTAGACTATTTCGCAACGAGCTAATTCTTCTGCCAAGAAGATCAATTCTATCTTTCAGTTCTTTGCTTACTTCTAAGTAATTCAACTCTTCACATATAGCAAAAGCAGCATCAACTTCTGAGAGCGAAGCGTTGGCAGTTACGAGAAAACTGCTAAAATCCTTTGCGGTTCTTCTATTTTTTCCTTCAGCTATATTTAATGCAACTGAAACAGCCGATCTTTTCAACTGCTGTTTAAGGTTGTATTCTTCACTCCTGGGTAATAATTCCACTGCTTTATAAACCTCTTTAATTAGAGATATGCTCTCTTTCCAAACCACCAAGTTCCTATACATATTCATCTACAGACTTCTCCTCTTTACCAACCCTCTAACCATCAAAACATCCAACCTTCTACTTTCACCACACCTTCCAAGGCGCCTTACCTGAATTCCACAATTCATCCAAATGCGTTTTATCCCTGAGAGTGTCCATCGGCTGCCAGAATCCGGAGTGCTTATAGGCAAAAAGTTCTCCGTCCTTGGCGAGATGCTCAAGCGGCTCTTTTTCCCAGAGCACATCATCATTTTTAATGTAATCCAGGATGCCGGTTTCGAGCACAAAGAACCCGCCGTTTATCCACGCGCCATCGCCTCTTGGTTTTTCCTCGAAGGCATTCACCCTGTCTTTCGCGCCTATGGCAAGAGAGCCAAACCTGCCTGCAGGCTGAACGGAGGTAATTGTCGCGAGTTTTTTGTGGGATTTATGGAATTTGAGCAAGTCTTTTATGTTTACATCGCTTACACCGTCACCATAGGTCATCATGAAAGTACCGGAACCGAGATACTTCTTTATCCTTCTCAGTCTTCCCCCTGTCATAGAGGTTAAGCCCGTATCAACAAGCGTAATCTTCCAGGGTTCCGCCTTTGAATGGTGAACTTCGACTTTGTTATTCTCAAGGTCCATTGTCACATCAGCCTGATGCAGGAAGTAGTTGCTGAAATATTCCTTTATGTAATAGCCTTTGTACCCAAGACAGACGATAAAGTCGTTGAAGCCATAATGAGAATAAGTCTTCATTATGTGCCAGAGGATAGGTTTATCCCCGACTTCTACCATAGGTTTGGGTTTTATATTCGTTTCTTCGCCGAGTCTTGTGCCGTAGCCGCCTGCCAGTATTACTACACGCATGTTTATGCCCCTTTAAAGCGTGATTTTACTCAACATATTTATTATATGAAAAAGCAGGTGCAATATCAACACTTCCTTAGGCTTCTAAATCCAACAATTGGCTTAAGCTTTTACCGCTTTTTTGGTCTTCCGCTTTTCAGCCCCCCTCATTTTGTTAGCAAGGTAAAACAGCAGGAAGAACTGTCCAACCAAATATATGAATATTAGTACATACAAGGATTTCTTCTTGAAATAGAAAGGTTTATTCTGGCTTATCCTATCCAACAGATTGTCGCAGCTTATGAACCTGGGCTTTACATAGGAGACAAAGAGCAGCTTCTTCTTCTCCACAAGTTTTCCGTTTATCCGCAGTTCATCGCCTGAATTTAGCGAATCCCCGGCGATTAAAGTCAGGACTTGAAATGTCTCCTGCGTCAGGGGTTTTATTTCAAAAACATATCTCTTGTCCTTTGCATTTTCTATCGGAGGGAAGGAGAAAGGCACATGCCTCAATCCTTTTATTTTCGAAAGATCTGCTTCTTGACAGCTTATAACAGCGCTGTTTTCATCATACAAAGTAAAAGCTGCTTTTAGCGGGGGCTGCTTTTTGAACGCAGAAAGCAATAGATTCTTATACAGCCCGAGGGACGCAGGCTCTGACTTTTTCCTGGCAAAGTTTCCGAATAATACTTCAATCGCGGCAAGATTATCCTTCTTAGCCCTGAATGTTTGCTTGATAGAACCAGCGCTGCTAATCTCTTCATATGGGATGCGTTGGACAGAATTTCTTGTCTCTAAGTTATCTATATCAGTTACTTTAAACCTTAGGAAATACACGCCAAAAACAGCTATGAGGGCCGACAACACTATGCTGTAAATGATTATTTTTTTCACTTTTCTATCCTACAAATAGTACTTGGGAACTATCACTCCGAATAGGCAATACATATTTAGCAAGACCGTTAGTATGGCCGCAGCAAACAGAAATCTTGCCCTGAACTTTTCCGGAATTACGCTCAGTAAACCGCCAAGCAGACAGCTATAGATAAGCGATATTACCGGAAAGAAATAGCGCCCTTGCAAGCCAAATTTAGTATTGGACTCAATATAAATGACGCTTAGAATATATATTATTGCCGGCACTGCCAGTATCATATATTGTTTTGCCGATAAAAATGCTTCCCCGTTTTTTTTAAATGATCTAAAAGCATCAACAAGAAAGAGCAAAACAGCTGCATAGAAAACCGTAAACAGAATATTCAGTATCACATTAGGCATAGGCGTATCCAGCCAGCCAAAATTTCCGAAGAAAGAACCAATGAAATCAAAATAAAAGAACGGGACTGACTTGAGCAGCATATGTTTAAAAAACTGTCCTGCAGAAGAACTTATTACCGGCATAGGGAAATTTTGCGAAAGGTAAACGAAAGCAACGGTTGAGACAAGGAGGCATCCCGCCGCAATTGCCAATTTTATCTTGATTGAGAGCTTGAGGAAGAAGAACAGTGCTATCACCAGGATAACCAGGCTTAAAATGAACGGCTGCTTTGTAAGAAAACCTAGAGCCACAACTGCCGCAAGAAGCAGAACATCTTTCAGGCTGTGTTTGTTAAGGCAAATTTTAATATAGTAATATATAAAAAGCGAGAACAAAGCGTTTAACAGGCAGTCGCTGTTTATAGAGGCTGAAATAAAAGTGAACATAGGATTGAAGCTGACCAGCAAAGCTATAGTCTCAGGGACATATTTGTGCTTCGGGAAGATGAGCCCGGCAGTCTTATAAACAACGAAGACGGTAAAAAGGCCCAGCAGAGCGGAAAATATTCTCACCGCAAAATCCCTGTCTAAAATATTTCCGGAATAGAATAGATTATAAAATGGTGTCGCGCTCAAGTAATAAAGAGGCGGGTACTGGACAGGGACCAGCGGAATATCTGTCAGCTTGCTTCTGGCTTCTAACGGAGCATTCTTCATTTTTTTCTCGTATTCTCCGTATTCTCCTGCCGCAAAATCATATTTATTTACCCTGGAGAAAGAAAGTTCTTCCTGTCCGCCTTCCCTCCAGGCTGAGGTTACTTCTTCAGTGAAGGAAGTGTCTGCTTTGCCTAAAAAAAGTTTGCTTGTCTCTGCAAGTTTCTGGACATAACAAAAATGAGCAGGTTCATCGGGCATCTGAAAAAAAGGCACTATAGCCACCCAAGCCAGCCATTTTAGGGCGCTTGCGGCAAGGATCAGGCCTATCAGAAAGTTTCCATTTTTACGGCTATTTTTCATTTTATTGTCCGACCTCTGCTTTTCGTCTGTCCCAGTAGGCTTTATTCATGGTAAATATCTTTATAATAGGAAGGGGAAGCAATTTGTAGTGTCTGCCGCAAAAATAACCTGCGTATTTGCATAGATTCCTGACAAATGCTCCAAATATTAAATACCAGTAGCCGTTCTCACGCAGATATTTCAATTCTGAGAGTACAAAGTTAAACCCTTCTCCTTCCGCGTTCCCGAATTCTGACAGGATCCAGCTCTCTTTCTCGTGAAAGACTCCAATATCAAAGTAGCGCCGGAATTCTTTGCAAATTCCGTAGTTGTGAGAGTGATATGCGCGGGCTTCCGAAACATAGGCTATCTTAAAACCATTCTTAAGAAGTCTTACCGCAGCCACCATATCTTCGCTAAGTATGGCGTCCTCCGGAAAACCGCCTGCGGCAAGCAGCGCTTTTTTCCTATAAGCGGAAAAAGAATTTGAATTGAATACGGCTTTAATGCCAAACTCACCTTTAGAAGAATATCCCCTCAGATATGAGACCGGTGGGTAGTTAAATAATCTTGCATGCGCGGCAAAAGGCGTAGCATCCTTTGACGGTATCTGTCTGCCGTAAGCGACCGCAACATCGTTATTAGTAAAGACATTGGCAAGTTTTTCAACCGCCCCTGCTTCAGGAACAGAATCCTGTGTAAGAAATACCACAATGTCGCCTTTAGCTTCGTTCAAACCAAAATTCCTGGTCCCTCCATGATTAAACTGCTCGGGAGGAAAACTAATAACTCTGGCCCCGTATTTTTTTGCGGCCGCGAGCGAAAATTCCGGACCGGGTGAAGTGTCAAGTATAATGTTGTCAGACGAAACAGGAAGATATTTAAGTATCTCCTCAATGTATTTCTGAGGTTCGTTGGTTAATATGATAACGGAGGTCTTTGACATTTTAGCTCCTGTCTTGATGCGCGGCCGTTTCAAGAACACCTATTTAGAATTGTAGGTCAGGCGCTATAGTCCAGAATCTGAACATGATATAAGGTTCTGGATATGGCCTGACTCACTCAGTTAGACAGGCTGTAAGCCTGTCCTACGGCTTTACAATAACCGGCAACACCTTGGCTGCCTCTGCTTTCCAGTTGAATTGCTTTGATCTGATAAGCCCTTCTTTTGACAATTTCTCTGTTAATGTTTTGTCAATACAAACTGTTTTCATTGCATTTGCAATATCTGCTGAATCCAGCGGATTTACATACATCGCACACTCTCCGACTACTTCCGGAAGCGATGAAAGTTTTGAAGTTATTACCGGACAGCCGCAGGCCATTGCTTCAAGCGGCGGCATGCCAAACCCCTCGTAAAGAGAAAGATAAAGCAGAGCACGAGCACCGGAGTATAGTTCCGGCAGCTCATGGTAAGGCGCATAGCTTACAAAAGCAACTTTTCCGCCAAGAGACAGTTCCTCCGTCAGCCTGCTAAGTTTAATTTCATAACCCTTTATACCTTTCCCTATAATGACAAGGCCTGAATCCAAGCCGGACTTTTTTAATGCCTGTAAAGCGGCCTCAACATTCTTATGCGGATAGGTGGCTCCCACAACTAAAAAATAATCGCCAAAACCATATTTCACGGCAATATTCTTTTGAGCCGTTTCTCTCGGAAAAAAATTCGCGGTATCATAGCCGCAGTATGCCACTTTTATCTTTCCTCCGGAAACGCCGAAGGTACTCTCAATGTCTTTCCTGGTGTCTTCCGAGATTGTAACAATGCTCTCAGCCCGTTTCAACAGGAGCGGAAGAAAATACTTATAATATAAACCCTGCAGTCTGTGCTGTTTCGGGTATTTTAACGGAATAAGATCCAGGACCGTAATTACCTGGTTTTTCATAAAAAAACAACCGTGATGGGACGGGGAGTAAAGTTTCTCCGCCTTTAACTTCCGCAGCTTAAGCGGCAATATAAATTGTGTCCAGAAGAAACGCAGCAGACCGCTTAATTTTCCGTAATTCGGGCTGAGTCTTTTTGAAACAGCCATAATTTTTGCGCCGGAGGGTTTAATGAGTTCGGGACAAGTGGTATAAACAGTGACTTCGTTCCCTTCCAGTAAAGGCAGCAGCTCATTGATCATGTTTAGCGCGTAAACACTGATACCCGCAGGCTTAGAACTTAAAATAGTGGCATTGATTGCAAGCTTCATTTTTTTGCACCCCTGACGGCCTGAATAAAGACACCCGCCTTTCCTATCAAAAGCCTTTTAAGGAAGACACCAACTAAACCAAGGTAAACTGTGAAAAGAGCTTCAGGATAATGTTTTCTTGTAAATACTATTCTGTTCCGGATTCCATAGTAATCGGCCAATTCGCTCCGCTTAAGCGCTGTTAGACCGGATCCAAGCGTTTTGCCGTGTTTATGATATACTCTGCATTCAGAACAGACCGCCGTTTCAAATCCTTTTTTCCTGCCGGCAAGAGTCCAATCCAATTCCTCAAAATAAAGAAAATACCTCTCGTCCATCAAGCCGACATCTTTAAGATATTCTTTTGTAACAAACATTGCTGCGCCGTTGACATAATCAACCTTGAGGTCCTGCTCCCTGACCGCATCCTCCCTCTTTAAAGAACCTGCCTGCCTGACGGTTGCCAGCCATTTATTATATCTTCCGCCGAAACTCTGGATTCTTTCTTTTTCCCCATACATCAGGACCTTGCCTCCCAGAATGCCGGGCTTTTTCCCGAAGCTTTTCAACTGTTTTGCTTTTTCAACAAGAGCAGACAAGGCATCTTCTGCCACAACCGTATCGTTATTCAAAAGCCATACATATTCAAAATCATTCTTTTCAAGCGCGAATTTAAGCCCTAAATTGTTGCCTCCTGCAAACCCCATATTTTTATCTGATGTTAGCAGAGTAAACCTATTGTTTTTCTTTGCTTGCCACTCTCTTAGCTTTTCTACGGAGTCGTTCTCGGATTTATTATCCACAACAACGACTTCATAATTCTCATAGTTTGTTTTAAAAACACTTTCCAGACATCCAACGGTATCCGGCCAGGTATTGTAGTTCAATATGATTATGAAGGCTTTAGCGTTCTGCATATTTACCGAATTTTCCCTCTTTGAAGTCCCTGTATCCCCTAAGCATCATTTTTAGTTTTGAAATTTTTTGGCGCTCAAAACAAAATACCTTAAAGAGCTCAATGATAAATTCTTTTTTATCCTTCGTACAGAACTCCGGAAATTTCGCTCCGAATTTCGCACAAATATAGAGCCTGTTCCTGGTCGTGTAATATCTTCTAATAGGCGGATGGTTTGTGGTATGAATGAATCGAAAGAAGAACCTTTGACGCGTAATTCTGCCTATTTTATGGTTTAGAACAACGCTCCCCGCCTGTATAATTTTATATCCTTTCAAGGCCAGCCTCAAACAATATTCGTGGTCAACATAATCAATAAATAAATCCTCGTTGAAAAGGCCTGTTTTTTGATAAGCAGACAGTTTTAGAATGTTCCCTGACATCATCACACTGACAACTTCCAGGCAAGCACCTGTTTCGGGATACTGATTTTTCTTTATTTTGTGATAAGGAGCTATTATGCCGGCATTCTCAGATGTTTTTTCTTTAAAACATTCCAACAGGCGCAGAACATAGCCACCGGGAAGGCTGTCATCCTGGTCCATTGTCACTAAATAGTCGGCTCCTGCATCAATTGCTCTTTTGGACGCTATGTTCAGGGCTTTTGCAATGCCTTCGTTGCCGTCATTTTTAATGTAGACAACATTATTCAGTTTTTTTATTTTTTCAATTATTTCATTATCGGCGTTATCGGAATTATCTATGGCAAATAAAACATCAACTTGGCCGGCGTAGGAATTAATATTCCCGGCCGTCTCTTCTGCAGGATTATATAATACAACAACCCCCGCAATTTTTTGCATAGCCTAAATGCTCCTTTTCAAAAGCTTTTACCTTTGCTCAGCTATCATAGGCATTACCTGCTTTTTTATGCCCACACCTATAAAAACAATAAAGAGAACCCATAGTCCCACTGCTGCCACAGGCAGGTTGTGTTTAAGAAGTAAATGGGTAGCCGCAAGCATCAAGATATTTACTGAAAAAAAGACGCTCACATATAAATATTTTATTTTCCCGCAGTATTTATTATAACCGTAAACAAACAAATACGAGGAGGCCAGCATTGCAATAATATGAGTTGCCGGGACCGATAAAGCGCCCAAGGGCTTGACCAGGAAAGCCATCGCTATCCAGTAAACTGCCCCGTGCAGGATGTTTTGTTTAAGAACAATGTCATATTTTTCAACCGACATTAACGCCGAATAGAAGATGGAGAGCAGAGCAATTCCGCATACCGGTATCGCGGCAAGTTTGAGCACTCCGCCCATCTCGAGCCAGTCCTTGCCGTAGACGGCAGGGATCCACAGGGAAGAAAAGGACGCTATGCAGACAACCAGAGGAATATAGCTTATTGAAAGCAGCAGGAGCAGATTCT
>JBAXDA010000028.1:0-9943 GCA_037141215.1 Candidatus Firestoneibacteriota bacterium
TATCAAAAGTGCGTCATGAAGACAGGCTCCGCAGTACATCTTGCCGGCTCCGGCGGTAATAAAAGCAATCTTCATTTTATCCCCTCATTAACGGCTTAGCGCTCCCGTAGGGCAGTTTGCAATGCATTCTTCGGCCGCGTAAGAGAGCGCTTTCTTCATATTACTATTAAATGGCGCCGCCATTTTTACGGCAAAACCCCTTCCTAGAAAAGTCAAGCCAAGAGTCTCTTTATGTTTTTCGGCAACTTTTATGCAGATGCCGCAGGTAATGCATTTTCCAGACTGATAAGCCACAAAAGGATGGCTGTAATCCTGCTCAAAGTCTTTCTTTTTCCCGTCGTATTTTCTCCAATCAGCCCCGCAAGCCTCCGAATGCTTTTTAAGCCTGCAGGAGTAAAGTTTCCTGCAATCGCACCTCATACAGCGGCCCGCCTCAGAAAGGGCTTCCTGTTCGGTAAAACTCTTCCTTGCTTCTCCGGGATTCAACTTCACCTGCTTCCCGTCGACCCTGCTTTTCAGGTATCTCTTTTCACCGCTGACGCCGTGCATCATGGCTTGAAGGTCTTCGAGTTTAAGGGGGTTCATCCTTACAGAGAATAATTTTTTCTCTCCCGCGGCTTCTTCTCCCCGGAGGAATCCTGCCATGAATCCTGCCGCCAGGCGTCCTGCCGCCATAGAGCGCACGGCAAGATTAGACTTAATTACGCAGTCTCCTCCCGCGAAAACTCCTTTAATGTTGGTCTCTAGCGTCTGCCTATTCACGAGAATTCCCCTGCCATCCGTTTTTATTCCCTCGGCGCTGACGGCTGCAAGATCTTCCGGCTTGCTCCCTGTAGCGATAAAAACCGCGCCGTATTCTTTGAGCAGATCCGCCAGGCGCAGATCCCTTCCAAGTCTTTTTCCGGAGTTGAATTTTACGCCCATATCCGCAAGGGCTTTCAACTCTCCGTCAAGTATCCTCTCAGGCAGGGTCTCCCTTGAAACGCCATACCTTAAACCGCCTCCCGGTTTTTCATTACCGTCAAAGATGGTCACCTCGTAGCCTTCCGGACGCAGATAGTAGGCGCAGGAAATACCGGCTGGACCGGCCCCGATAATCGCGGCCTTTTTTCCGTGGGGTTCCTTTACTTCGGGATGATAAGGACTTCCTGTTTCAAGATCAAGGTCGGCAACAAATCTGTGCAGATGGCAGATAGCTACGGGTTCGTCTACCTTAGCTCTGCGGCAGCCTTTCTCGCAAAGCTCCGGACAGACTCTCCCCAGAACCGCAGGCAGCGGGACGCTTTTTTTTATGGTGATAAGCGCTTCTTTATATTTTTTGTGCAATATTTCGCTTATGAATTTAGGGGATTCAATGTTGGCCGGACAGCCTATCCTGCAGGGCCCTTCGCAGTCTCCGTTATGATCCGAGAGCAGGAGTTCAAGAGCGGCCTTTCTCGCAAGTTTTACCCTGTCCGTATCCAGAAATACTTCCATTCCCGGTTTCACCTCTGCGGTGCAGGCAGGCAGAAGGTTCTTTGCCCCCTTGACCTCAACGACACAGACAAAACAGGAAGTTATCGCGCCTGTCTCTTTGTAATAGCAGAGCGTCGGGATTTTAAATCCGGCCTCTTCCGCAGCCCGCAGGATGGTCCAGCCTTCCCCGGCTTTTATTTTATTATTGTTTATTTCTATTTCTATCATTCTCTGCCTTTTTTTATTCTTCTATTATTTTTATTTTGTATGTTTCTGTCTTTCTATTTTTCTATTTTTGTTTATTTGGTTTTCTAGTTTTTTTTGTTTTTCTGTTTTTCTTTTTTTCTAGTTTTCTGTTTTTCTGTTTTTCTAGTTTTTTTTGTTTTTCTATTTTTCTATTTTTCTATTTTTGTATTTTTGCTTTATTCTATTTTTTTTCCACAGCTTCATACTTGCAGACCTGGAGACAGGTATCGCACTTAATGCATTTCGTTCCGTCTATTTCATGCTTTTCATAAGGTTTGGGCTGTATCGCATCCGCCGGGCAGTTCTGCGCACAGACTGTACAGCCGATACACTTGTCGTTTATTGCATAGTTTATCAGGGCTTTGCATTTTTTCGCCGGGCACCTTTTCTCCACATGAGCTTTGTATTCTTCCCTGAAATATTTCAGCGTGGAGAGCACGGGATTCGGCGCAGTTTTCCCCAGGCCGCAAAGACTGTTCTCTTTTATCAACTGAGCGAGTTTTTCAAGTTCCTCCAGATGCTCCGGCTTGCCTTCCCCGTTCACAAGTTTTTCAAGTATCTCTTTCATCCTCTTGGTGCCAATACGGCAGAAAGTGCATTTGCCGCAGGACTGATCCTGGGTAAAATCCAGAAAGAACTTCGCCACATCAACCATACAGTCGGTGTCATCAAGCACTACCAACCCGCCCGAGCCCATAATTGCGCCCTTCTCGGTGAGGCTTTCATAATCTACGGGGGTTGACGAAAACTCCGCCGGTATGCACCCTCCGGAAGGCCCGCCTATCTGCACAGCCTTGAATTTCCTGCCTTCCTTTACCCCTCCGCCGATATCCTCCACCACCTCTCTAACGGTTATTCCCATCGGAACTTCAATAAGACCGCCTCGGTTCACATTTCCGGCAAGCGCGAAGACCTTTGTGCCCTTGCTCTTCCCTGTTCCGGTTTCGGCAAACTTTTGTGCGCCGTTCCTAATAATCCACGGCACATTGGCGTAGGTTTCAACATTATTGATGTTTGTGGGGAACCCGAAAAGCCCCTTTTCCGCAGGATATGGCGGACGGTATCTGGGATTTCCCCTTTTACCTTCAATAGATTCCATGAGCGCTGATTCTTCCCCGCAGACAAACGCTCCGGCTCCCTGCATTACCGTTATTTTAAGGTTGAATCCGGATTGCATTATATTTTTGCCGAGATATCCCGCCTTCTCGCATTCGGCTAACGCGTATTTAATATGTTCAACGGCGAGCGGGTATTCTTCCCTGATATAAAACACTCCTTCTTCGGCTCCCGTTGCGAACGCGGCAATTGCCAGACCTTCAATCACCCTGTACGGATAGGATTCCAGCAGCATTCTGTCCATGAATGCGCCCGGATCGCCCTCGTCCCCGTTACAGATAATATATTTTTTTCCCTGCCGGCTCCGCACAAGCGCCCATTTTTCTCCGGTTGGGAAACCGGCCCCGCCTCTCCCCCTTAGTCCGGAAGCTTTTATTTCCTCAATTACTTTCACGGGGTCTGATCTTTTCAAACAGGTCTCAAGCGCTTTAAAGCCGTCATGTGAAGCGTATTCCGCAAGATCCACCGGGTCTATCTCTCCGCTGTATTCCAGAGTTATCCTCTTTTGCTTGGCAAGAAATTCATTGACCTCTCCTTCGCAGGAATCAATATTCTTCCCGATTTTTTCATCAAGAGAGAATATATTTGAGAAAGACTTAAATCCTAAGGCAAGCCTCCTCCCCAGAGAACCGGGAGTAATGTATTTTCTTGCAATCTTCTCTATATCTTCCGGTTTGACTTTTGTGTAATAATGCGACTTCCCTTCTGAGGTTATTACCTCCACAAGCGGATTATGGTGACAAATTCCGACACAACCGACGCGCTTAGTTACCGCGTTTCCGCCCGAGGACAGAATGTAGTCGTCCACTGCGTCCATTACATTTTTGCTTCCGCTCGCAACACAGCAGGAACCCAGCCCAATCCTTATTTCGACGGGCTTCATTTTTCCGGAGGCGTCAAGCCCGGTCTTCGCTTTGCTGATCTTTTTTTTCTGCTTTACGGATAACCCGAGGAAAGAAGTTATCATTTCCGGCACAAGCTGCTGGGTCACCCTGCCGTAGGTTATTCCGTCTATCTTTACCACCGGCGCGAGCGTGCAGCAGCCAAAACAGGCCACCTTCTCCACGGTAAAAGTATTTCCCTTGTCTGTGTCGCCGTCAACAGGGATCTTTAAATATCTTTTTATCGCGTCGGTTATAAGCGGCGCGCCCTTCACATGACAGGCCGTGCCGTGGCAGACCTGCACGATATGTTTTCCTACGGGATGATGCCTGAAATGCGTGTAAAAAGAGGCTACTCCGGCGATTCTGGCCGGGCTTATTTCGGAATGAGCTGAGATATACTCAAGCGCCTCAGGAGGAAGATACTTAAACTCCCGCTGAAGGTCCTGCAAAACGGGAATTACCGAGGACTCTCTGCCTCCGTTTTTTTCCAGGATTGCGTCTATTATTTTAAAATCCATTTCTTTCATAACCTTCCGATAAAAAACACTATACTAATATTGGCTTATTTTCCTATACAATAAAGCTGAGCATTAGTCCTGACAACTATCATTCCGTCCGCGAAAGCCGGCGTGGCGTATACTTTTTCGCCTGTCTCGATAAGCGCCAGCTCTTTATAGGTTTCTGCAAGCTCGAAGACAATAAATTTCCCGTTTATGGAAGAAACAAAAACCCTGTTCTCCGACAGCACCGGGGAAGACCAGAAATCATCTCCTTTTACATCCTGCCTCCAGAGAAGCTTGCCGTCCGCACAGCTATAACAGGCGATATTTCCCGCCTGGGCGAGCACCAGAAATTTCCCGTCCGTAACCGGAGAATTTATCGTAGTGTCTTTTTCGGCTTCCCAGAGCTGCTTGCCTTCGGCAGAAAGAGCGTAAAGGGACATACTGCTTGCCGCGTAAACCACGCCTTTAAAAACAGCGGGCGAAGAAGAGATTTCTCCGTTAATGACCCCGGCTTTCCAGAGTTCTTTTCCGTCCGCAGCGTCATAAACTACCGCTTCCGGATCCGCAAAAGTAATAATGCATTTTTTACCGCTTAACTCGGCTATCAAAGGCGTGGACCAGGAGGGCCTGTTTTCCCTTTTTGTCTGCCAGGCTGTACTGCCATCCTTCGTGTTAAGAGCGAGAAGAAGCCCTCCGGATTTTAATTTATCCAGCTGTAAAATAATTTTATCGCCGCAGAGCAGAGGCGAGACGGCCAGGCCATAACTGCTTTCGGGTTCGCCGAGATTCTTCTGCCAAACAATATTTCCTTTCAGATCAAAACAGAATAAATCCGCCGAGGGAAACAAGGCATAAACGAATTTTCCGTCCGTGGCCGGCGTGGAGGCCGCAAGACCCGACCCGCCCGCTTCTTCCGTCATAATCTCAAGTTCTTTTTTAGCAGCCGGAGCTGCTTCTTTATTCCAGAGCAGCTTTCCGTCATTCAGGTCATAGCAGAGCATTTTAAATTTTCCTTTCTCCGAGCCGGTTAGAAGTACTTTGTTGCCGCATATTATCGGTGAGCCGTAGCCTGTCGCCTTAAGCGGAATCTTCCATTTTATGTTCTCGCCGGTTTTGAGGTCAAACTTAACGGGATATACTCCCTTAAGAGCCAGTCCGTCCCCTCCGGGACCTCTGAACCCTGGCCAAAAAACTGCGGCCGTTCCTGACGGCTCCTCAGTCTCCCCCCCGCCCCATTCTTCTTCTTTCATGGGTTCAGGCGCCCGTAACGAAAGGAAATAACTGCTGCTGTCAAAAAACATTACCGCAAGCATACCCGCGCAGAGGGCCGCGAAAACAAGGCTTAAGGAAACATAGGCGTTAATTTTCTTCTCTGAGGGGGTTGTATCCGTCTCAATTCCTTTTCTTACTTTCGGCGGCTTAGGATTTACGGAAACAGCAGCTTTAGCGACAACAATAAAAAACGCAAGTATCAGCAGGAGGGCGTATTTCCCGCGTTCCATAAGAGCAACCGCGCCAAAATACTCCTGCCTTTCCTTGAGGTCTGCCTCTCTTATTTTTTCCTTCATCACCGTATTGTTCGGATCCTTCTCCAGTTCCTTTTTAAGCTCGGTAAGCGCCGTAACTTTTATTATTTTATCTTTGTCTTTCATGTACAGGACGGTAACTCCGGAAAGCGCGAGTATCGTAAAAACACCGAAGACCGCGGCTGCTTTTATCAGCGCTTTCTTCCACGAATTTACCGTATTTCCGTTATTTTCAGCCATTTTTTCCCTTGTTTCCGAGCGCAGAGGTTGGAGATTTTTTTAGTCTCTTCCTTTCAACCGGACAGGACTCAAAGCATCTTGCACAGGAAACGCAGAGCTGCGGGTCGGGCTCTCTTATCTCATATCTTCTCCCGCGAAGCGCGTTCAAGGTCTTTAAAAAGAAGACGAGCGCAAGCCAGGCGCCTGCAAAAACTCCGCCGGTCCCGAACTTTCGCTTTATAACCCCCGCATTCGTGTAAATAGAAGTCGGATCTTCTGCCGCCGGGGTTTTCAGAAATTCCTGAACATCAATGCTTAAAGTTTCCTGCTGAACCGGGTTTTCGGCTGCAAGAGACTCGTTGTACGCTTTTACTTCGACAGCAAGCTTTACCCGGGAATTAAAATTGGAAAGATACAAGCCTGCATAATAGCCAAGAAGCCCGCCCAGCGCCAGCGGGATAACAAGCAGGAGTATGTATAATATTTTTCTCATTCTATTTTCTACTGTCCTTCGGCCCCGTTATAGCATCATAAGGGCAAGCTTCGTCGCAGAGCGTGCAATTAACACACTCCGCGGGCGAGACCTTTACCTTGTTTTTTGAGAACAGGGAAAGGAATTTTAGAATTACTCCGTAAGGACAGAAATATCTGCAATACGGCCTTCCGATAAACATACTTAAGAGCAGGAAAATAATGCCTATAACAACAAGATAGGTCTGTCCCGAGACTCTGAAAAAGGAAACAAACGGATCAAACTTGCAAATGATAAACATTGTGTCTGTAGCCGCAAAAAGCACCGCCAGGCCGAGGTAAAAATAGGCGAAGAGAGACAGCCCGCGGTCAAGCCAGCGCGGTATCTTTATCCATTTCACAAGGAGCAGATCCTGCAGCGCGCCCTGCGGGCAGACTCCGGAGCAGAAAGCTCTGCCGAAGAAAAGCGCGAAAACCAGCGGCAGGGCAAAGAAGGCTATAACCGTAAAAGGCAAGGCGTAACTGCCGTCAAAAAGCGCCAGGGCAACATTTTGAATAGAACCTATAGAGCAGACACAACCGCGTTTCCAAAAACCAAAGTATAAGAGTGACGCTGCGGAAAGCGCTACCATGCCGTTGCGGGAACGCTTCTTTAGCGAGAGCCAGGAAGCCAGAGAGAGGAAAAGCAGAAGCACCGCCACATCGGCATAAGCGGTCCAGCCGGCCCTCGGGCCGGGCAACTGCTGCACGGGCAGGGCATAACCTGTGTCAAATTCAGGCGGCGGGAACTTATATTCCGCGAGAACATTATAAGCCGTCAACAGCAAAACTCCGGCAAGCAATATGTATTTTAAACGCTTTGACATTTTAGCCTTTTACATTTGGTATATATGGAGTATCGGCCGGAACCCTTACGATGGCGTCGCTGGGACAGGCCTTTGCGATAGAGCATTCGTTACAGTTCACGCACTTGTCGTGTTTTATCTGGAGGTAGAGCGAACCGTTGCCAAAAGTGTTGCAGCCTTTAACACATTTGCCGCAGCCTATGCATAATTTGTCTTTTATTGAGTATTCGTAATACGGGTCTTCTACAAATTTTCTTCCCAGCGCCCCTGTCGGGCAGAGTTGGTTTTCCGCGCCCGTGTCCAGTTTGACCTGCCCCGGCGCGAAATAGCCGAAGCAGAGTTTGCAGTAGCCGCAGATAGAATACTCGTGGGCGCATTTAACCGCGGAAGGGCTGAGGATGCACTCCGTAGCGCACCTGCCGCATTGCGTGCATTTCTTGGGGTTTATCTGCCAAAGATGCTGCTTTTTATTGCCTTTTACGGCAATAGCCCCTATCCCGAGGCCGAGCAGCACAAGAGATAAATTCCTTATCCCGTTTGAGAGTAGTTCTCTGCGGGTTATTTCCTTCTCTGTTTTATTTGCCATAGTTTTGCCTTTTCTGAACACTTCCCGCGCTTATTTCGCCTTCCAATTGGTTTTTTTGATATCCGCTTTGAGTGAACAATTGCTTGTATCCCTGCAGTCCGAGCATTTATCATAACTCTTGCAGAGTTTTCCGGCCCTAAAAGATTTCCAGGAAAGAAAGCCTGTAACGGAAGCAAGCGCCGCTGCAAGGGACCAGCGCCCTGCGGCAGTCAGTAATTCTTTTTTTGTGTATTTCTTTTTCATAATTATATTCCTTTTTATTTTCGTTCAAAGATTCTTACGGATTTTCTGAAAGAATCAAGAGCATAGATTCTGCCTTTGCCGTCAACCGCAAGATCCATAAAGACACAGTTTTCGGAGAAGTCCTTCGGCCCTGCCACAACCTCGAGCAGTTTTCCCTCTGCGCTGAAGATTTTGATGCGGGGAAGCCCCTTCTCGCTTGTGACTATGCGCCCGTCTTTCAATACAAGTATGTTTGTCGGGTTACAGCAGCCGGAGAAACCTTCAACATCCATGCCGGGCCGGCCAAAACCGCGTAAAAATTTTCCGTCAAAAGAATATTTTTCAATGCGGTGCTCTCCGGGATTATTTACATATAAAGCCCCTTCCTTGACAGCCGCATCAAAATGAGGGCTGGGAATAATGAATCTCTTGTTGCCTTTAATTTCCGTCAGCTGCTTGCTTTCGTTCAGATACACATATATCTTTTTGGCAACAGCGTCCGCAATAAATATTCTGCCCTCGGAAGCGGCTACCGAAGAGACATATTTCAGTTGAGGCCCTTTGCCTCGTGCCGGCGGCCCAAAAATCCAGGCCTTCTTGCCGTCAGCATAGATCCCGACTCCTTCTCTGGTTCCAAATATTATATTGTTATCAAAATACACGCAGGTTACGGGTTCTTCCATTTGTATTGTTTCCTGCAATTTGCCGCCGGAGTACACCTCTATTCCGTTCTCTCCGCAGACCGCCAGCCTTCCGTCCGGGGAAACAGAGACACCATATACCTTCTTTAACCCCGTCTTCACTTCCTGCATTTCTTTCCATTTAAATAGTTTCGGCTCTATACCTTTATACTTCTCAATATCATAATAGTACTCCGGGGCCAGAGTTTTTCCGCGGAGGGCGCTTTTTGTAACGCCTGAATCCGTGACTGCAACCGGAGTTTTATCTTTTACGGATAACGCTATAAGCGCGCCGAGAACAGCCCCGCCGGCTATCAAGATGACGGTCATTAAATAATCTTTCCTGAGTTTCATTTCTTTCACCTTTTATTTCCTTATTATTAATTTCAGCCTGTTAATTAACTTTAAAGCAGACCATTTCCGTTAAATCTTTGCCTATCATCCTCCCGCCGGCAACCGCCAGAGGAGCCCAAATTTCGTGCCCGTTGAATATTTTTGCCGCGCCAAGCTCTTTATAGCCTTGCGGCGACGCTTCAACAAGATATAAGAAGCCCTGCATATCATCTACTATATAAATCATATCATCGGCAATGAGAAAGGGCGCCAGACCGAACCTTCTTCCGCTTTTCCAGAGCACCTTTCCTTTAAGGTCCATGCAGGCAAGATTCCCCGCCTGTATGACCCCGTAAATATTCCCTTTATAAACTGCCGGTGTAGACTGCTGGGAACCAAAGAGCTGTGCTTTAACCTTAAAAACCTCCTCAAACCCGACTTTCCCGCCTTCCTCTTTAAGTCTTATCATTTTGGAGCCCGTATCATACCCGCCGGTGTAGAGCACCAGTTCTTCCGAGACCTGTATGGGCGAGGGCACATTTGCTATGTTAATCTTCCAGGAAGCATCGATGAATTGCAGTCTTCCGTCCGCAGAGACCAGTACAGAGCCGGCGGAAGCGCAGTAGAGAAAGTATTTCTTTCCCTTAAACTCAACCGGCATAATGGAGGAATGCGTCATCTCATAACCGCCGGGATTGCCGACGCTCCACTTTATTCTGCCGTCAGAAAGGCCGACCCGCATTATCAGTATATCTTTGCCTCCCGGAGCCAGCAAAACATCTTCCCCGTCAATAAGCGGGCACTGTCCCGCATACCAGGGGGGCACCGTCGAGCCGAATTCTTTCACAAGGTATTTT
>JBAXDA010000029.1:0-9838 GCA_037141215.1 Candidatus Firestoneibacteriota bacterium
CGGCAGTTTAAAAGAGGAACTGAAGCCTCTCGAAAAGATAGCTTCAGGAGGAGAACTGTCAAGAATAATGCTTGCGCTGAAGGTAATCTTGGGCGAAAGCGATAAGGTTGCAACTCTTATTTTTGATGAAATAGATACCGGTATCGGCGGCAACATGGGCGGCGTTATCGGCGAGAAGATGGAAAAAGCCGCAAAGACTCGCCAGGTAATAACAATTACACATCTTCCTCAGATAGCGGCAATGGCGGGGAATCACCTGAATGTAACGAAGAAAGCAATAAATAACAAAACCGTTGTAAATGTGGAAGTTCTCACGAAAGAGACGAGAGTGAAAGAGATAGCAAGGATGCTGGGAGATTCGGGGAAAGATATAGCCGTAAAGCATGCGAAGGAATTGCTCAAGAATCGTTCATAACTTTTGTAATGTTGTAAACGATATTAACGAACCTAGGAGCTTTATTATGAAAAGGATCTATCTTGATTATGCGGCAACGACTCCGGTCCATCCGGAAGTACTGGAATTTATGACTCCTTACTTTACCGAGAAATTCGGAAATGCATCTACTATTTACTACTATGGACGGGAAGCGAAAGCGGCCCTTGAAGAGTCCAGAGAGAAAATTGCAAAGGCTATCGGCGCGGAGAGCGCGGAAATAGTTTTTATGAGCGGTGGCACGGAAGCGGATAATAACGCGCTAAAGGGTGTTGCCTATGCAAATAGGACAAAAGGCAATCATATCATTACGAGCAGGATAGAACACCACGCGGTTCTCGAAACTTGCCATTCATTAGAAAAGGAAGGATTTGAAGTAACCTATCTCCCCGTACACAAGGACGGATTGATTGACCTGGATGAGGTGAAGTCTGCAATAAAAGAAAATACAATTCTAGTTTCCCTGATGTTCGCGAACAATGAAATAGGAGTAATAAATCCGGTCAAAGAAATAGGCATAATTTGCAGGGCTAAGGGAGTTTATTTTCATACCGACGCTGTCCAAGCGCTGGGGAGCGTTCCTATAAATGTGGAAGAAATGAACATTGACCTGCTCTCGGTCTCTTCGCATAAACTTTACGGGCCCAAGGGGGTTGGGGCCTTGTATATAAGAAAGGGCGTTAAATGTTCTTCCCTAATGCACGGTGGAGAACAGGAAAAACGCAGAAGGGCAGGCACCGAGAATATCGCGGGTATTGTCGGCTTTGGCAAAGCTGCTGAACTTGCTATCAGAGGGCTTGCTAACGAAGCTCCGAGGTTAACTGCTTTAAGGGACAAGTTGATCAGAGGTTTGAAAACCTGCATTCCGGAAATAGTGTTGAACGGGCATCCCGAAAAAAGGCTTCCGGGCAATGTAAACATTTCTGTAAAGTATATTGAAGGAGAGGCAATGCTGCTCAATCTTGATATGGAAGGTATTTGCGCTTCTTCAGGTTCCGCCTGCACCTCCGGTTCGCTTGAACCCTCTCATGTATTGACGGCTCTGGGCCTGCCACAGGAACTGGCTCACGGTTCAATAAGATTCAGTCTCGGAAAAGCAACCTCCGAAGAGGACATAAAGACAGTACTCAATGTTTTCCCCGAAATTGTAGAAAGATTGCGCGCTCTTTCACCTTTATACAAAGGCAAGAAGAAATGTAATTGCGGTGACGGAGAATGTAATTAGCGTATTTCTGCAGATTTGTTTAAGAGAAGCCGTAAATTTCAGGCTTTATTATAGGTATAAACATAACCGAATTCACTTACAATTAATAAAAAGTTAAGCGATAGTTTACAAAAATTAAATAAACCCTGTATCTACAAGCAGTTTATTAGACTAATCATTTGACATTTTGAACAATTTCTGATAAAATCAAGCGCTAAAGAATTGAAGGGGAAAGCAAAAAGGGTCCCCAGGCTGTAAATGTTGTTAAAGACCAGGTTAATTTGCTGTATTTCCTGATTTAACATCAATACCGCTTCAAGCTCAAAAAGCATCGCGGTTATTTAAAGCCCCCGGCCTTAAAATCGGGGGCTTTTTCTTAAAAAGGTTCTAAAAAAGCGCGCGTAAAAACTACCTAAAGGTTAAATCCGGAAGGAGTACTCTTTGCGCAGCGAAAAACAAAGGAGGCAGCATGGAAGTCATAATAAAAAACACAGTGGAAGAAATGAGCAAATTGGGAGCGGAGATTGTTGCGGATGTAATAAAGAGCAAGCCGAATCCTATTCTGGGACTCGCAACCGGCAGCACTCCGGTAAAGATGTACTCGGAACTCATAAAAATGAATAAAGCGGGAACGCTTGATTTCAAGAATGTAAGGTCCTTCAACCTGGATGAGTATGTCGGACTGGAAGGAACTCACGACCAGAGCTACAGATATTTTATGAACTTCAACCTTTTTGATCATGTCAATATTGATAAAAAGAACACCAATGTTCCCAACGGCATAGCAAAAGACATACCTGCAGCCTGTGCAGAGTATGAGAAGAAAATAAAGGACTGGGGCGGCATTGATATTCAGGTGCTTGGAATCGGCAGCAACGGACATTCCGCGTTCAACGAACCTTTGTCCGGTGGAATGACCAGGACCAGGAAAGTCAGTCTCACGGAAAGCACGATAAAGGACAATGCCAGGATGTTCGCGAAGATAGAAGATGTCCCCAGGTTTGCAGTCTCAATGGGTATCGGAACGATTAACGAAGCGCGAAAAATAATTCTTCTTGCCAACGGCAAGAACAAAGCGGCAGCGATTGCAGCAGCCGTTGAAGGGCCGATCACTCAAATGTGTCCTTCCAGCTTCCTTCAGCTCCACGCAGATGTAATATTTGTGGTTGATAAAGACGCAGCTTCAATGCTCAAGGGTAAATATCCGACCGAATATGTAAAATAGGCCTTAGACCCCGCCCGAAAGGGCGGGGTCATTTTACTAAACCAAGGAAAGGAGAATTAGAATGGATCTTATAGAGCAGTTTAAAGAACAGGCAAAGAAAAAACCCCAGAGAATAGTTCTTCCGGAAGGCGATGATGAAAGAATCGTTGCGGCTGCCGCGGAGATAGTAAAAGAAGGTATAGCCAAGCCTGTTGTTATAGGCACCATAGAGGTCATCAAGGCGCATGCCGCGAAACTTAATGTGAAAACGGACGGTATGGAGCTTATTGAACCCCTCAAGTCCCCCAACTTTGAAAAATACGTGAAACTGTATGCGTCTAAAAGGAGCGATGTCTCCGAGGCGATGGCAGCGAAGCTCGTTAAGAAAGCAGTCATGTTCGGCGCAGTAATGGTGGCTGCCGGCGACGCCGACGGAATGGTGGCGGGAGCGGCTAACGCTACGGCGACTATCCTCCAGGCTTCGACACTTGCGATAGGTTTTGAGAAAGGCATAAACACTCCTTCCAGTTTCTTTATGATGGTTGTTCCTGAGTTTCAGGGCGAGAAGGACAAAGTATTCTTCTTCGCTGATTGCGCTGTGAATATACAGCCGAACGCAGCCCAGTTGGCGGACATCGCGGTCTCGACCGGCAGGAGCGCCAAGGTCCTACTCGGCACAGACCCAAAGGTCGCAATGCTTTCGTTCTCTACCAAGGGAAGCGCGAGCCACGCGGATGTCGATAAGGTTGTAGAGGCTATGAAGCTGGCCCAAGAGAAGGATCCCTCGATGGCGATAGACGGCGAAATGCAGGGCGATTCGGCCCTTATACAGAAGGTCGCAGAGAAGAAAATAAAGGGCGGATCAACGGTTGCCGGCAAGGCAAATGTGCTGGTTTTCCCTGATCTTGATGCCGGAAATATTGCATACAAGCTTACCCAGTATCTCGCGAATGCCAAGGCCTATGGACCCATTTTACAGGGTTTTGCAAAGCCTGTGAGCGATCTTTCCAGAGGTGCGACGGCTAAGGATATCGTCGGTATAGCGGCAATAATGGCGGTTAAGGCGCAGCGCTCGTAAGCGCTTGATTACGCAGACCACGGCCCTGAAACAGAGCGATAGTGAATAGTTCACGGGTTAGGATAAAGCGATTACACAAATTATTCGGAGGTTATTAATGAAGATTTTAGTGTTGAATAGCGGAAGTTCGTCCATAAAATACAAACTCTATGAAATGCCTAAAGGAGATGTTTTGGTCAACGGCATGATAGACAAGATCGGGGACAAAGCCTCCAAAATAAAACAGGAAGCAAACGGAAAAAAGATAGAAATCTCGGAATTTATAAAAGATCACGAAAGCGGTCTTCACCGGGTTTTTGACCTCTTCATCGACAAAGAAAACGGAGTCCTGAAGTCCCTTTCCGAGATCGGCGCGGTCGGGCATCGAGTGGTGCATGGCGCGGAAGATTTTACAGGCTCTGTTATTATTAATGACGAGGTGATCAAGACTATTGAAAAATGCTGCGACCTTGCTCCCTTGCATAACCCACCAAATCTTGCAGGAATTATAGCAACGACGCACCTGCTTCCCGGCGTAACCCAGGTGGCCGCGTTTGATACCGCGTTCCATCAGACGATACCGCCGACGGCTTATATTTATCCCATACCTTATGACTATTACACCAAGTACAGGGTAAGGAAATACGGTTTTCACGGAACCTCTCACCGGTATGTGGCAAGAAGAGCCGCGGAGCTTCTCGAAAAGGGTAAATATGAAGTGAATGTTATTACCTGTCATCTTGGCAACGGCTGCTCCCTCGCAGCGGTCAAAGAAGGAAAGTCGGTTGATACTTCAATGGGGCTTACTCCTCTTGAAGGAGTGCCGATGGGAACCAGGTCGGGAGATATTGACCCGGCTCTGATATTTTTCCTTGCGGAGAAAGAGAACCTCAAGCTTTCCGATATTAACGGAATACTAAACAAAAAAAGCGGTCTTGTCGGTATCTCAGGCTTCTCCAATGATATGAGGGATCTTGAGCACGCGCAGGCGGAAGGCAAAGAACGCGCTAAGCTGGCTATAGCCATATTTTGCTACAGAATAAAAAAGTATATCGGCTCCTATATGGCAGTTCTTAATAAAGTTGACGCCATAGTCTTTACCGGCGGTATCGGCGAAAGAGGGCCCTACGAGAGGGCTGAGATCCTAAAGGAAATGGAGCACCTGGGCATATCCCTTGACAAGGCCAAGAATGAGAACAAAGAAAGGGAAAAGGATATCTCTACCCCTGAATCAAAGGTTAAAGTCCTCGTAATACCGACAGATGAGGAAGGGGCAATAGCAAGAGATACATTTGAAATGACAAGCAAAAATTAGAAAACAGAAAAATAAAAATAACATTGAAAGACTTAAAGGAGGAACACAATGCAGATTTGCGTTTTTGAAGATAAAGGGTTTGAACTGCTGTACCCGTTGACCTACATGAGGCCGACCTTTGAATTGAAATGCGGGCACACGCTGCTTTACGAGAAAATCGTAAGGGCGTTCCCGGGAATGAAATTTCAGTATATTGTAAGGGACTGGCTGGAAGCTAGATGGAAAGAGAAATTCGGTGCGGACAAAGTAAATAATCTTGCTGCGATACAGAGTGACGACACGCTCTTTATTAACGGACGCTTGCTCTACATGGGGTTGAAGCTGGAGGCCAACGGCAGCGAAGAAGTAGGAATGGCGGGAGAGGATGTGGTTTACGCCAGGATAAAAAAATCTGAAATCGGCAAATACGGGCATAATGTTTTCGACCTGGTTGCTGCGCTTAAGAACCTTCCGAAGAAAGACATCTCCTGCACTATGATCAAATATCCCTGGAACCTGGTACAGAAGAACCCTGATGCAATACGCGACGACTTTGCGCAGATTAACAAGCCCGGTGTTATAGAAGGCGACTTCCACCCGCAGGCCTGTATAGTAGGCGACAAAAAGAATGTCTACATAGCCAAGGGCGCGAAGATTCATCCGTTCGTCTGCCTTGATGTAACTGACGGCCCGATCATTATTGACGAGGACGTCATTGCGTACCCGTTCACCAGGATAGAAGGACCGAACGCGGTAGGCAAAAAAACTCAGCTCTTCGGAACCAACCTCAGAACCGGCTCGGCAATCGGCCCGGTCTGCAGGGTCGGCGGAGAAGTTGAAGATTCCATTATGCACGCCTATTCAAACAAGTATCACGACGGTTTCCTCGGGCACGCGTATCTCTGCGAGTGGGTAAACCTCGGCGCGATGACCACTAACTCTGATCTCAAGAATGATTACAGCAATGTCTGTCTCTATGTTAATGGAGAGCTTTTCGACACCTGCGACGGTAAAGTGGGCTGTTTCATCGGAGACCATACCAAGACTTCCATCGGCACGCTTCTTAACACCGGAACAATTGTCGGGATGATGAGCAATGTGGTAGGGAACGGCGGAGTAGCGCCGAAGTACATCCCTTCCTTCAGCTGGATGATAAATGACAAGTACTTCAAAGCGCAGAAAGGAATGGAGACCGCTAAGTACGCCATGGGCAGAAGGAAATGCACTATGACCGTGGAAGAAGAGAAACTTATAAATTATGTGAAAGCCATGACTAAGGAAGAAGTAAAAGCCTATGTCAAGAAAACTACAGTTGTGTAAAAATGATTACACAGATTAAAACGTGGTTATCGGTGTAATCAAAGAAATATTATAGATTTGTCAAAAAATTCAGAACAAGGAGACTAAAATGGATATTAAAGCAGTGGAAGAAAAGCTTAAAGGGGTAATAGTAAAACAGCTAAAAGTGGCGCCTGAAAAAGTTGTAGCATCCGCCGAGTTTGTAAAGGATCTCGGCGCGGATTCTTTCGCGAGCATTGAACTCGTTGCAGCCTTCGAAGTCGCATTCGACATCGAGATGGAAGAGGATGCAGCGCTTAAGGTGAAGACCGTAGGTGATGCGGTGAAGTTTATACATTCACTCGTTGCAAGCAAATAGCTAGCTGAATAGAAAAGAAGGGGACTTGCTGAAAGGCGGGTCCCTTTTTTTATATAGATGTTCATAACGTTCTTAACGTTTATAAGATTCGCACTTAAAGCCACATCGGCTTTTAGTACTGCAGAATGTTCAAGGTGTTGTATATACAAGCATTCTGCTTGTAACGAAAAGAACCGTATTTATAATACAAGCAAAGTTGTGCTATAATCCTACATGCAATTAATAGGGATTGGAATAGATATATTTGAGGCAAAACGCATACGCAAGGTGCTCAAGGAACGCACTCGCGCTTCCTTTGTCCGCAGGGTTTATCATCCTCACGAACTCTTAAGGCTCAAAAATTCAGGTTTCAGGGCATATGCGCTTTCTTTCTGCATAAAAGAAGCCTTTTTGAAGGCTCTCGGTATGGGCTGGAATGAATATACAAAGTTCCATGAAGTCGAGGTGCTTTTTAAAGAAAAAGCCATAACCTTTAAGGTATACGGGAAGACTGCGGCGCTGGTCAAAAAATTGCGGATAAAAGAAAAACCTGCTGATTATTCGGATTGCGGTTCCTACATAATGGCGGCGGTTGGCCTGTACAGATAGGAGATAAAAATAAATATGAAATGCAGTAAAGAGGGGCAGTCCGGATTGATGTCGGAAGTCGGAGGACAGAGGCTGGTAAAAGTGTGCACATTGAATAGTGACAGACACTTTTTAATTAAATACTAAAAGCCACATCGGCTTCTATTGTAGCAAGCAGTGAAATAGTCTTTTGCTTGCTAAAAGGTGTGCGTCCCTGCTTATTTACGCTTTCCCCATCAGTGTAACAACCTTCTTCTTGTACTCCGAGGCCAGCGCTTTTGCTTTTACGGCGGAAACAGTTTCCGCGAAGATCCTGATTATCGGCTCGGTGTTTGACGGCCTGATATTTATTCTTACGCCGGGAGAGGTGAGCGTAAGCCCGTCCGTCGTGTCCACTTTAAACTTGCCGCATTGTTTTCTCATCATCTCAATAATCTTGAAAGCGTTGTTAGCTGTAAGGTCAACTTTTTCTTTTACAATGCTGTAGCGGGGTATCTCTGCGGCAAGCTCTTCCATGGTTTTACCCGTCTCAGCCATATACTGCAGCATAAGAGCTATACCTGTAAGCGAATCTCTCACACAGTGGACTTTCGGATACATTATGCCGCCGTTTCCTTCTCCGCCGATTATTGCTTTCTCCCGCAGCATGGTTTCGGCGACATGAACTTCGCCTACTTTTGTCCGGATAAGTTTGGAATGGTGCTTCTTTGCTATGTCGTCCATTGCGAGGGTTGTGGAAAGATTTGCTACAACGGTTTTACCGGGATATTTCCCGAGTATGAAGTCTGCCGCCAGGCATACAGAATACTCTTCTCCGATATAGTGTCCTTTGTTGTCTATTATGGCGACTCGGTCAGCGTCTGCGTCCTGTGCGAATCCGACATCAGACTTTGTTGTTTTTACTTTTTTGCAGAGTTCCTGCAGATTTATGAAGGTCGGCTCCGGGTTGTGGGGAAAGAGGCCGTTAGGCTCACAATGAATACAGATGAAATCACAGCCAAGCTCTTCGAGAAGCAGGGGGGTAATAATCGCGCCGGCGCCGTTGCAGGAATCGACAACGACTTTGAATTTCTTGCTTTGTATAAGCTTAACATCTATGTTTTTTAGTATTTTCTTTATATGAGTTTCAACTCCGGTATGATTCTCGGTGACCTGCTGCAAGCCGTCCCATTTAGCCTTTTTAAATACCCCCTGGTAATAAATATTCAAGAGTTGTTTGCCTTCTTCGTCATTAAGGAAAATCCCGCTGCTTTTTTGGAATTTCAAGGCGTTCCACTCTATGGGGTTATGGCTTCCCGTTATAATGATACCGCCGTCGGCCTTAAGTTCTTCAATCATTAACGCACAGGTTGGGGTGGTGACGATGTCCAGGTCAATCACCTCGCAGCCGGTCGAGATCAACCCTGCCAGCACGGAATGCTTTATCATTGCTCCGGAGACTCTGGTGTCCCGGCCTACCACAATCTTTCCCGAGCTCATATATGTCCCGAAGGCCACTCCAAGTCTGGTTATGAGTTCCGGGGTCAGTGTTTCCCCTACAATACCGCGTACTCCTGATACTCCGATCATTAAAGTAACTTTGTCAGACATAATATAACCATCCTATATTTACGATTTACTATTGAACGATTGACGATTTAAGGTGGCGCTTTGCGCATAATGGTTTAGACATGACAATACTCCGCGGAGCGAACATCAAATCGTCAATTGTCAATTGCTAAGCTGTCAATCGAATGATTGCTTTCGCTAATTTTTCCGGGTCATGTCGCACCAGGCCCTTTTCTACTGAAAATACATCTGCTTTGACCACTTTAACGCCGAGTTTAGAAATACGCGTTTCGTCAATCTTTACGGGGGCTGACAGTTTTTTTCTGTATTTATTGATAAGTTCTTTCGGTATTGGTCTGCTATTTACAATAACATAATCCACTATGTTTATACCCACATGTTTCGAAATAGCTTCAAGATGATCGGCGGCTGAATATTTCCTTGTCTCTCCCGGCTGGGTCATTATATTGCAGACATATACAACTTTTGCCCGGGAGCGTTTTATTTCCAACGCGATATTTTTAACGAGGAGATTTGGTATTACGCTGGTATAAAGGCTTCCCGGACCGAGAACTACAAGCCGTGCTTTTTTTATGGCTTCTATGGATTCAGAAGACGGCAGAGGGTGCGCCGGATGCATGAAAACCCGGTCTATGGGCTTGCCGATATTTGATATCCGGCTCTGCCCGTTTATGTTTTTCTTGTTCTTCAAGACAGCCGAGAGCGTTATTTTTTCCAGCGTAACGGGAACTACGCGTCCCCGTATTGTGAGGATATTCCCGGCCTCCCTGACGGCAAGCTCAAAACTGCCTGTTATATCGGTCAGGGCGCCGATGAAAAGATTTCCTAAGCTGTGTCCTTCAAGTTCTTTGCC
>JBAXDA010000030.1:0-9638 GCA_037141215.1 Candidatus Firestoneibacteriota bacterium
TTGAAGAGCGGGACTGCTTGTTGCTTAATAATCATTTCCTATCAACAAGCGTACCATTCAGCGAAGTTGCTGAATGGTAAGGGGCTTGCCCCGCGGTCTTCGCTTCGCTCAACCACTGCTAATTATATTTTTTACACTTTGGAACGCGGCTACCGCAACTCTATAATAACTTTGAAGAGCGGGACTGCTTGTTGCTTAATAATCATTTCCTATCAACAAGCGTACCTGTCATGCCAACGGCTGACAGGTAAGGGGTTCGAACCCGCGACATCTAACGTTTCATTTACCGGGGAATGTTTCCCCCGGAACCCCCTCGATGTCGCTCTAATTAATTTCTTTTAGTTATCAGCTATCAGCAATTAGTTATTGTCTTAAAAGCGGGAGACGGGGTTCGAACCCGCGACATTCAGTTTGGAAAACTGACACTCTACCAACTGAGCTACTCCCGCATAAAAACAATTACTAATAGCTAATTGATAATAACTAATTAAGACTAAAATCTAAATTAAACAAAATATTTCAACTCAAGCTTCTTTTATCAGCTATCAGCAATCAGTTATTAGTTATTGTATTTTGTGATACTCCCACATGTTTAGAATTATAGCATTTACAAGTAGTTTTGTAAATTGCTATATAATTCTTTATTAAATTTTGTTTGTTTCTGAAATGTGTCAAAAAACCGCCTTGATGTAATCATTTTTGGCCGCTAGCGATTAATAGAAAATCAGGAAATGCTTTGTGGTAATAAGAATTTAAACTTTTCGGTTGAAAGAATTGAACTATTGCAGTATTTTGGGCAAGTCAATTAAACTCATTTTTCCCACAGAAAATATTCGGTTTTCTTATCATCACCTTCCCTTCGTGCTGTCATTTTTTCCACTGTAACTTTTATTATTCGCGTCGTTGCATACACATTTGCCGAGGGCTCAAATTTAGAATTACCGTAATATTCCATGAAGATTTTAAATGCTTGCTTATGTTCCTCGCGTTCTTCAATTATCTTTGCCGTCCCGTAAATTATCAAGCTCTCCCAACAGCCATGACATTTCATGCTCTTTGCATGGTCTTCCGGCTTTCCGAAATATTTGCTTATTATATACGACACCCTGGGATTTTTTCTTATAAAGTCCAGTTTTTTCCCAGTTACAGCGCAATGGAAATAGAATGAACCATCCTTGTAACCATGGTTAATAGGTATTGCGTAGGGCTCGTTGTCATTTGCAAACACAAGGACACCATGGAATGTATTTTTTATCATTTTCTCACATTCTTCATTATTTCTCTTAGGGTTGAAATCTTCTTTCATTCGATCCTCCATAATGTAACCTGACCTCTAATCTGTTTAACTGTCGTAGCTTTATAGCTATAGTACCATTTTCAACAGCCTGTTAAAACAATTTCTTCAGTAAGCCCAGTATACCCTGTTTCCAGGGAACACGGTGGGAAATACCGCTCTTACCCTTGATGCTGTCAATATTTTTCAGATACCATTCGTAATTCCTCAGAAGGGCGTCTTTGTTGGAATATTTCGGCTTGAAACCGAGCCTTTTCTCGGCTTTTTCTATGGAAACAAAAGAGTCTTTTGAAGCAGTCTCATAAACCCATTTATAAAGCGGGGAAAGCCTAAAGAATTCCAACACCCTAAGGCACATAATGACCGGACAGGCTGGAAAGGGCTTTATTTTTTTTCCGAATCCGGCCCTGTCGAGCACGGCCTGGTAATCCTCCCCCATAGTCGTGAAGACCTTAGCGCCGATATTGAAAGTGTCATTAGCAATTGCGGCGTCAAGTGTGGCAGCAAGATATATAGCCTCGCAAAGGTCTTCGACATCCAGGAACTGATACCTGTTCCTGCCTTTTCCTATCATTGGAAAACCCCGACCGTCTTTCGCCCAGTCGTAAAACATTGCAAAGACTCCCAGCCGTTCCGGGCCAATAAAAGATTTTGGCCGGAGTATCGGAATTATAAGCCCGCGATCCCTGTATTTGCGGCAAACTTCCTCGGCAAGTATCTTTGCCTTGCCGTACGGACCGACTCCGTCCATTTTATCATCTTCAATGAGGGGGTGGTGATCAGGAATACCGTAAACCGCCGTGGAGGAAATATGAATCACCCGTTTAATACCGTTCGCCAGAGCGGCTTCAAGGACATTCCCGGTACCGTTAATATCGGTGGAATAAATATCTTCTTTTCTATAGAGCGGCAGAGCAGCTGCGGTGTGTACAATAATATCACTGCCTTTCATTTCTCCGGAGAGCCTGGTGTAGTCACGGATATCACCGAGAACGACATGGACTCTGTCCTTAACATCCTTATAATCAAATTCCGCAAGATCATAAGAAACAACCTGGTGTCCTTTTGCCAGGAGATACCGGATCAGATTTACACCGAGAAAACCGGAACCTCCCGTCACAAAATATTTCAATATTACTCCTCCCGCCCCATAAATTTTTTGTATTTTTATGTTTATTCTTTTTCTCTTTTATGTTATTTTATTTTTCTCTTTTCTTTGTTTTATATTTATATTTTTCTGTTTTTCTCTTTTTATGTTTTTCTGTTTTTGCTTTTTATATGTAGTTCTCTTTCTCCAGATATTTCGAGTAATCCTTTACCGCAGCCTCAAGTTCCATACATTTATGAGGACAACCGCTTTTATTAAGCTTAGTGGTATCGGCTTCCGTGAAATACTGATATTTATCCCTTATGGCAAGAGGCATATCGATGTATTTTATTACAGGTTTTTTACCTGCAGCGGCAAACATGGCTTTCGCAACATCGTTCCAGCTTCTCGCTCTGCCCGTGCCGACATTAAAGATACCCTTTTTAGCGGGATTTTTGACAAAATACCATACAATTTCAACCGCGTCTTTGATGTAAAGGAAATCCCTCTTCTGCTCGCCGTGCTTATATTCTTTCTTGTAGGATTTAAACAGTTTTATCCCCTCGCCTCTAAGAATTGCCGGGTAGGATTTCGCAATTACGCTCTTCATATCTCCTTTGTGATATTCATTAGGCCCGAAAACATTGAAGAATTTGAATCCTGTTATCTTTTTATCCAGGCCGTTATCCAGAGCCCAGATATCAAATATTTGCTTCGAGTAACCGTAGGCGTTGAGCGGCACGAGTTTTCTGGAGGATTCGTTCTCGTCGCTGTAGCCGTGTTCCCCTCCTCCGTAAGTTGCCGCCGAGGAGGCGTAAAGGAACGGCACTTTTTTCGCCACGGAATATTCGGCGAGCATCCGCGTGTAACGGTAATTGTTCTCCATCAGAAAAGAAACATTTGTTTCCGTGGTAGATGAACATGCTCCCATATGTAAAATCAGCCCCGGCTTACTCTTTTTAATATGTTCCGCAAGCGAATCTCTGTCAATGTAATCAGTAAAACGCTTCCCGACCAGGTTCTTCCAGCTCTCGGACTGGCCAAGCCGGTCAACTACTATTATGTCGTCAATGCCTTCGGCATTCAGCTTCGCAATGAGACAGCTTCCGATGAACCCCGCGCCTCCGGTAACAACAACTCTCATAATTTTCCCTCCGATCTCTTATTTTATTTTCTCACAGCCGTCCCAGCAATAAGTGCAGAGTTTCTCTTTGGGCAGGCCAATTGCTTCCACAAGGTCATCAAGGCGCTGGTATTGAAGTGTGGTAAGTTTCAGCCTCTTTCTTATTACCTCGACCATCGCTTTATAATTATCAGAATCCGGATCTATCCAGGCCTTCGGGTCATTTATATCCTTTTTCAGGAGCTCCTTTATTGCCCATCTTCCCGCAAGATCTAGCACGGAACGGGACCTTGAAAAATTAAGGAACTTGCAGCCGTAAACCAGCGGCGGACAGGCAGGCCGCATATGCACTTCTTTCGCCCCGTACTCATAGAGCCGGCTTATGATTTCCTTCAGCTGGGTACCTCTTACAATAGAGTCTTCACAAAACAGAATACGGTTGCCCCGGATGAGTTCCTTTATCGGAATAAGCTTCATCTTGGCAACTAAGTCTCTTATATTCTGATCCTGCGGCATGAAACTTCTCGGCCAGGTCGGCGTGTATTTCACAAAAGGCCGTGTGAACGGAACTTTCTTCTCGTTGCTGTAGCCCATAGCATGAGCAGTCCCTGAATCCGGGATGCCGGCGGCCATATCTATACTTACATTGTCCCTGTTTGCAAGCATCGCCCCGCACCTGTATCGTGAGGCTTCGACATTTATTCCTTCATAATCTGAAGAGGGATAGCCATAGTAAACCCAGAGGAAAGAGCATATCTGCATATCTTTGCCGGCTTTTTTCTTAACTGATATGCCTTCAGGGGAGATCAATATTATTTCGCCGGGCCCCAGGTCTCTCACCGTCTCATAACCAAGATTCGGGAAAGCGCTCGTTTCAAAAGTCACCGCATAGGCTCCGGGTCTTTTCCCCAGAATAACGGGGGTTCTTCCCAGCCTGTCTCTTGCGGCAAAAAGTCCCTTTTTTGTAAGCACCAGAATGGAGCAGGAACCTTCAATAACTTTCTGGGCGTGTTCAATACCGGCTTCAAAACTGTTCTCTTCATTGATAAGCGCGGCTACAAGTTCGGTGGGATTAATGTATCCTCCCCCCATCTCCGCAAAATGCGAGGATTTATGTCTAAATATCTTTTTCACAAGCGCTTCGGAATTTTTTATTACGCCTACGGTAACAATGGAAAAATCTCCCAGGTGAGAGGTTATTAGGAGTGGTTGGTCCTCATAATCGCTGATCACGCCAATGCCCATATTGCCGCGCATTTTCCTGACATCTTCATCAAACTTTGACCTAAACTGGGCATTACTTATATCGTGAATGTATCTAATAAAGCCTTCTTCGCAGTAAGTTGTCATACCGCCGCGCTTTGTCCCAAGATGTGAGTGGTAATCCGTGCCAAAAAACAGATCCGAAACGCAGTCTTTCTTTGAGACAACTCCGAAGAACCCGCCCATATCTCCCCCTTTAGCAGACTGAAATTATATTAATAATTACAAAGACAAACTATTTTTTCCTCTCGCCATAATCTTACCTGTGAGATTATTTTTTGGTCCATATTCTGGTATTCAAATCCAAAATCTCAACCAGTCCGGCTCCGAACTCCAGGCTTTCATAGTACTTCTTTACTGTTTCGAAGTCAATCAAGGACCCGAAGATCTTCGGT
Organism: Candidatus Firestoneibacteriota bacterium; assembly: GCA_037141215.1. Classification (GTDB taxonomy): domain Bacteria; phylum Oederibacteriota; class D2-FULL-39-29; order D2-FULL-39-29; family CAIOVX01; genus JBAXDA01. The sequence continues at coordinate 5,163 of JBAXDA010000030.1, forward strand.
TCAAACATATTCTCGGAGCAGGAAACAGCCACGAAGATCCTGGAGTTCACGAAGGAAATAGAAACCGGCCTGCCAGTATTTCTTTTGTATGCCGTGAGCCGTTCCATCATCGAAGTTGAGAGTATGTACCTTGCCGTGACCTGGTCATCGCTGTAGACCGCGAACTCCTTTTCAAACTCAGGATCCTCAAGGTTAATCAGTTTGTCCCTTGCCATATTCATTGACTGCAAAGTTTTGCCAAGAAACCCCAGGAGTTTTTCAGCAGTATCCGGAAGGACTACCGTGCAGCCGCTGAAATTCTTGTTGAAATCCGCGGTAAAGAACAGGCCCTTGAATATGGTGTGCCATTGAGTCTGAACATTCCCTTTACTGTCCCGGGTCTGTGTCTTATACTCGGAGTGAATTTCCGAGAACTGGACCTCAGTCTTGCCTTGTTTCCCGAAAACATAATCCTCACCGCGGTACCTGTCCGGTGTTGCCAGGAATATCCGGCTCTGATTGTAAATGGACTGCGGAACATATGCGTCTTTCAGGTAATTCAGGTTTTCGTCAATGAATTTAACAAGCGGGCCTATTACTTTATCCTTAAAATCGCTTTTAAACCCTGAGTAGAGGCTGTAACAGGTAAATCCCGTAATTATCAGCCAGATGCCGAGTATGACCAGAAGGAATACTCCGAAACTTTCAGTATATTTGAGCGTAAGCGCCGCGGCAATTATTGCAGCGCCGTTCACTGCGAGCATTTTTAAGTTGAAGGCAAGTTTTACGCGCCGTTCTTCGAAGGGCCGTAGAACAGGAAGCAGCTCCTGCTGATAAAATTCCGAAAGGTTTTGTATTGTCTTCATTACTTCCTAAAAAGCTCCCCCGTATTAATGTTTTTTCTTTCTTCTTCCCCTGCCGAAAAATAGGCTTTGGCCTGCATTCCCATTATCCCCGCAAGGATATTAAGCGGCACGGTCTGTATCGCATTGTTATAATCGTTCACAGAGGCGCTGAAAGCCCTGCGCGCCGCTGAGATCTGCTCTTCAATTTCATTGAGCGACCGCTGGAGAGCCAAAAAGCCTTCGCTGGCCTTTAGCTCAGGATATTTTTCCGAAACTGCAAACAATGTTTTAAGCGTTCCCGCAAGCCGGCCGTCAAGTTCCGCTTTCTCGGCGGCTTTTCCGGAAGACATAGCCCGGGAGCGCAGTTCTGTTATATTTGCGAATAAAGCCGATTCGTGCGCGGCGTACCCTTTTACAGTTTCCACCAGGTTGGGGATAAGGTCATAACGCTTTTTCAGGAGGATGTCCACGGTTGCGGAAATATTGTCAACCTGGTTCCTTTTTACAACAAGCATGTTGAACATAATAGCAACAGCAAGCAAAATAAAAACAATCAAGCCGAGTATTGCATAATTCATTTTTTCCTCCGCAAAGCTCGATCAAACACCTGAATTAATTGAAATACTAAAGTTGAACTCCCTTGATTTGTGAAAGATAAGATGACTTCTTCATTTGTCCTTCTTGGTTCTGCGGATTTCCGGCAAAAGATAATTTTATACGCACTAAACAGAATTGTGCGTTGAATTTTTGGAGCTGGCTATCAGAATCGAACTGATGACCTTCTCATTACAAGTGAGATGCTCTACCGACTGAGCTAAGCCAGCTTTTAAAGCAATTGGCTGATAACTTATAGCTAATTGCTGATTACTGTCACCTTGAGGCTTCATGCAATATCACAAAAGTGCCGTATTTGTGCCATCTTTCAGCTTCAATTTAAATTCGGTAATATTATAGCAATTCTAATGCTCTTTTACAAGAACAGGAGAGCGCTATGTATTAAAGCCGGGCTTTGTTGAAAGCACTATTTTCCTTAGCTCTTCGTTGAAATACTTGAAGTTCTCAAAACTCGCGTCCGAGAGCACTCCATGATCGGGCCCCGGGATAAATCTGCCTTTCTCTATGAGTTTTTTTGCTTTTACAAGCTCAATATCTATCTCTTTCCTGCCCTTGGACATGGAATTTTTATCCAGCCCTCCGAACGTGCCTACTGCGGGATATTTATCAAGCACCCGTTCTAAATTATTTCCTGCCTGCACTTCAAAAGGATACATGGCAGTCACGCCGCTCTCCAGCATAAGTCCGGTGAGATCCTCAATATAACCGTCGCAGTCAACAAGGATTATTTTAATTCCGTTCTGCTTCGCGAAGGCAGAGAGTTTTTCGTAATTCGGCTTCATAAACTCCCTGAAGGTTTCCGGCGAGATCATAGACCCGCTCTTATAGGCCATATCCTCCCAGCATTCTATGAGGTCGAACTCAGTTTCTTTAACCATTTTACCCCAGAGCTTTATCATTGTGTCGGTATAGGTGTCCATTATTGAATGAACCAGGTCCGGCTCGTCGTAAAACGCGTAGGAAAGGTTCTCGTCCCCCATCATAAGCCGGGCAAAACCGTAGACGCCACGGTGCGTCAACTGAAGAGGATAATCCCTGTTCTTATACTCTTTAACATAATCCTGCCAGTTTTTCGGGAATCGGGAAGGGTCGTCGGCCTGCAGATGCAGGTTTCTGACACGCTCCCAGTCTTTTTTGTTTTTTACCGGCCATTCTATCGTACACTGTCCGTAATCCTCGTCCTCGCCCTTGACAATTATTTCAACCATTCCAGAGCCCTGCCTCCTTACTATCTTGGTCTCGGTTTCTTCAATAACAACAGTAGGAGGAACGCTTGAAAGATAGGCATTAACTGGAGTCACCTGCCAGCCTCTGTAGACACTGTCATATTTCATGAGTTCCCTGATATTTTTCTTGATGCCGGGGACATCCTTCTCCCATTGCGGGACCGTGTGATAGCCGGTACCGAAGAGCGGGATAAACGGAACCCTGTCAACTTCCTCCCCTGTAAGTGTTTTTACAAATCTTTCCCGTGAGTTCATATTTCTCCTTTAAGCTAAATTGGACTTTTTCAGCAACCCTATAGACCGTCTCTCTTTACTGCCTACTGTCCACTGTCTATATTCGTCATTTTCTACCTATACACCAGAGAGCGCCTTCAGACCGGTAATAGATTCTCTCTCCTTCAAAAATAGGATTTGTCATAAAAGTATCCTGATGCCCGGGCCAGGTCACTCCCACGTTCTCTATCTTCAACTTCGCAATCTGCTTGTAAACTCTGCCGGGTTCAAGAACGAGACAGGCTCCCTGATTGCCAAAAATGTAGATATATTTTCCTGCAAGAGTCGGGGCCGCCGATGCGCCGCCTTTTAAAGTCCCGGCGCTGCTGTATGGCATATGAATCTCAAGATCCAATTGTTTCTGATAAAGCACCGTCCCCTTCTCAACATCGAGAACGGTGAGCGTTCCAAAAGTGTTCAGGCAGTAGAGCAGCCCTTCATGCAGCAGCTGCGCGGCATCATAGAAGCTCTCATAATAATAGGCGAATTTGTCTGTGTTGAAAACTATTTCCTTTTTTATATCAGGATTTATATCGCTCCCCGATATCGCCGGCACCGTAAACGCCGCTACCGTTCCCGTATTGTGGGTCAGTTTGTAGCATATATTGTTCTCAACCAGAGGAGTTGAAATACGATTTGCAGCTCCCTCGGTCCAGTTTATAGGTTTTAATCTGTTTAGTTTTTGCTTATCAAGGTTCAGTGTCTTCCCGTCTGAAAGCCGGACAAACTCCCCGTTCATATAGTAAAGCACTTTTTCTTTTCCCGCAGTAAGAGTAACTCCGCCGGCGTGGAAGTGCTGGTACCAGTTCGTGAATTTTCCCCCATTCGGGACAAAATGCGGCTTGGTAATAAGGGATTTGCCTGTTTTAGCGTCAAGCACATTAAAGTCATCAGTGTAAATAACAAGTTTGCCGTCAATAAGCAAGGGTGAGGTGGTATAGCCGTGCTCAATGCTTACATGTTTTAAAAGCCTTGACCAGATGAGTTTTCCTTCAAGATCAAAGCACGCGGTAATGCCGGTGCCATACAGCACATAGACATATTTCCCGTCAGTTACCGGGTTTCCCGCAGTAAAGCCGGCTTCACAGCCCCAGCCGGCAGCCCAGTTGTATTTTTCAGCGTCCACTTTGAGCATGCCTTTCATCAACTTATTTTCACATTCCGCTCTTGCCGCTACTGCAGGGATACCTGTCTTGTCAAGCTCTCTCAATTTTGCCGCAATAGGATCCAGCTCCGTGAACGCAGAAGGAGTTTTATTCCTCTCTTCCTGCGTAGCAAAATCATAATAGGTAAGCGTCCTGGTCCAGACCTTCTTGCCGTCTCTCTTGTTTATGGCCTGAAGGCATCCGTCCTCGCAGGTAATGAATATTTTGTCGCCGACAATGACCGGCGAGCTTGAACCGGGGCCGGCTGTCATAACCGACCAGGCAATGCCTTTTGAATCATATTCGCTGTTGTCCTCTCCGTCGCCGTAAATGCCAAATGTAAGCCAGCAGCCTTTTCTGTCAGCAGCGCCTTTGTTTACACGGATTAAAAGC
>JBAXDA010000031.1:0-9629 GCA_037141215.1 Candidatus Firestoneibacteriota bacterium
CACGCGTGGGCAGTCAAGCTGCCCACCCTACATTGCTGATGAAAAGTGCGTAGGGAATAAATCAGTGCTTCCCTGGGGAAGTGCGGGGTGAAATGAAAATTTTAGCAAACTAATGTTTTATCTGCGTTCATCTGCGGCCAATAGGCTTTTTATCAAAGCCGGCGCGTCCGGGCGGGGGTTTTGCTGCGGCAGCCTATGGAAGCGGGTATGTTTGTTTTCTTGGGCCTCAGGCGTGGGCTGATCCCAAGCAAACAGTTTATTTTTATAAAATGCCGTCCTCTGCTTCTGAGCTCTCACCTAACCAGTGCGTAATTGCTCCTTTTTCAGCGCAAGCTAAAGTTTCTCCCCCGGGAGACGAATGTTTTCACTCTTCTCCTGTTGTAAAAGACGGCCTGCTATATTTTGTATTTTCACGCGGTGATTTTTTCTGTTTTGATCTGGAAAAAGGAAAATATGTTTACAGCGAGATGCTGGACGAAGACGAGGTGCTTACGACCGGAGGCCGGCCCTACAGAAGCGGGATCCTTGCTTCCGTGTTGCTAGCAAATAACCTGCTCTATGTAACGAGCAACCAGGGCACCATATTCGTGATTGAACCCGGTACAAAATTCAAAGTAGTTGCAAAGAACAGCATAAGCCAGCGCGTCGACAGGAGCAGTTGGCAGAAAAATATGTCGGAAGGCACCATCTCCACGCCTTTCTTTGAAGGCAACCATATTTTCTACCGCGCCGAACGCTATATGTATTGTATCGGGGAGCCGAATAAGCCTTTCCTTGAATAGCAATATTGGAAAGAATGGAGGCGAAATGAATAACATTGGACACAAAATAGTGATGGTTCTTCTGGCGCTTTCCTTTGCGTTTGCCGCGCACGCGCAAACCGACCTTAAGAAAGAGGCAATGGCAAAAGTCAGCAAGGCATTGAAAGAAAAGCGTATCAGCACTCAGGACATGGTCAATTACTATCAATTGATTAACAATGGCAAAGCAGAAGAGGTCATTAACAAACTTGTAGAGCCGAGCGACAGCGGCCTTTTTGGTTCGGAGGATTTTGTTCCCTCGGCAAGAAAGACTGTCGGCTGGAGAGGCAATGGAACAGGATGTTTTCCGGGAGCAAATCCGCCCTTGAAATGGGGAAAGACCCGGGATGGAGCAGTTGATAACATTGCATGGGAAGTTGAGACGCCGAGTTATTCCGGCTCGTCACCCGTGATAGTTAAGGACAAGCTCTTCATAACTTCCGCGCCGTCAGACCTTCTCTGTCTTGACAAGAAGTCCGGAAAAATACTCTGGATACGAAGCCTGGGGTTCTACGATGTTTCAACTCCTGAAGACAAAGCAAAATATCCGGATGTGTACAAGAATTTGGAAGGGCTCGTAACCCAGAGGGAGATGTTAAATAAAAAAATACCGGGTAACGAGGAATCCTGGACCACAGGGGCAACGAAGAAGAAATTGCAGGAGAAGATGGATGATGCCCTGAACTTTGCCGATAAGGAGAGGTTCCCGATATTTGAACGGATTGACGCGACGACTACACCGGTGAGTGACGGAAGTTTTGTTTATGTTCTTCATAATGTCCACGGTATACTTGCCTGCTATGACCTGGAAGGTAACCCTAAATGGAACGTCTATATTAACGACCCCAAGGTTAAGTTCCAGCATCACGGGTATACCTCCGGCCCTTTGCTTATAGACGGCAAGGTAATAGTATTTTTCAAGGGCTACAGGGCTTTTGACGCGGCCACAGGAAAGCTGTTGTGGAAGAACAACGGTAAAGAGTATCAAGGCTTACGCTATGGAACACCTGTTGCGGTGCCCGAAAGGAACGACCTGTTTGTAGGGATAATGGGTTATGTCTATAAAACAGCTGACTGTTCGCTTTACTCCGCTCCGGACATTAAAGTCAGCGAATCCTGGGGGGGTACTGTCTGCTCTGACGGATTAGTTGGTTTCATGCATGCGAGAGGTGCAGGTGATAATAAATACAAGCCGTTTGGCTGGTATAAACTGCCGGCATCCCAGTCAGAAACTCCTCAAAAAAGCATCTGTCCCGATAAACCCGGCGAAGATATGCTGAAGAAAGAGTGGAGCGGGAACGGCCAGCCTATTTACAATACCTTTGCATCAACGCTCCTGCTTTATAATGGTCTTGCATATACAGGAAGCGAGGGCGGCGGCTATTCAGGCAGGGGTACGGAAACACCGTTCCTTTTCGCTTATGACCTTGATAAAGGCGATATGATGTACGGCAAGGCCGCGAACTTTGAGACACAAAGAAACTGGTCGCCTTACGGCGTGTATTCAATGCAGACTCCGATAACAATGGCCGGAGGTAAGATATTTGTCTCCGGGTTTCTAAACGAGATAATAATCCTGGAGCCGGGCAAGGAATACAAAGAAATCGCCAGAAATAAAATTGCCGTAAATTCAATGTCAATAGCAAGCACCTTCAGGGAATGGAGCGTTGCCGCGCCGACATTTGAGGGAGACCATATTTATCTTCGCTCCGAATCACATGTCTACTGCATCGGGAAGAAGTGGAGATAATATGAAAAAGCCAAAAATATATGTGCACCGCCTTGGTTCCTGGTACAAGCTCTATATGAACATGGAGAATGAAGAACTGCTCGAGTCATTCTCGGAAGTTGTTAATGAGCGGGACAGGGAAGAGCCCTTAACGCCTTCGGAACTTATTGAAAAGATGAAAGGGAGTGAGGCGATACTCTCGCTAAACGGGATAGGCGCGGAGAACGAGATATCGTATGAAATATTGAAGGCTGTCGGCACGGTTAAGTTTATCAGCGTTTCCCACTGGTGGGGGCAGTTTCCGGATGTGCCGAAGGATTCCGGAATATCTGTTGTCGAAGGATCTAACGCGAATACTATTGCCGTAGCGGAGTGGGTAATCTCTGCCGCTCTAATGGGAGTCCGGAAAATTCAGGATTTTGATCGCAGCCTCAAGCGCGGTTCTCTTTGGGCAGAGCCGAGGCGTACAGTGGGGATGCTTGCGGGAAAAAAAGTGGGGCTTGTAGGATTAGGCCGGATAGGAAGTTACGTTTCAAAATATTTCAAAGCCCTTGGCACGGATGTGATAGTTTACGACAAGTACTGCCCAAAATCCAGGGCTGAAGAGCTTGGAGTACGGCTGGTCTCTCTTGAAGAGACCTTCAAAGCCGATATAGTCTCGCTTCACCTTCCCGTGACGAATGAGACAAAGGGAATGCTCGGGGAAAAGCACTTCGGATTAATTAAGAACGGCGCAGTCTTCATAAACTCCGCCCGCGCCTCACTCTATGACGAACAGGCGCTTATTGCAGAACTCAAAAAGAAAAGGTTCTCCGCTTATCTTGATGTTTTTTCGATAGAGCCGCTTCCTCCCGGGCACCCTTTCAGATCAATGGATAATGTGACCATTACGCCGCATATTGCAGGGGACAATAAAGAAATGTTCCTCCGGTGCGGCAGGGAAGCTATACTTACGCTGAAGGACTATTTTGAAGGGAAAGTAAAAAAGAAAAATATAAAACCAGAAAGATAGAAAATAAACTATGAAACTCCGGATAGAATTACGCGAGATATAGGCGTAATTCAAATTCCACGGACATATATACGGAATGCAATCCGCCAGAGTTTCATTATCAGTGTAATCCAAGTCGGTCCATCGGTGTCATCATCTTTCTATTATTGGAGGGCTATTGTATGAATGCGGAAATGAAAAAACTTTTTAAAACTCCGTTATTTGACGGGCATATGCATTTTTCTCACGCGTATTTTGATCAGATTCTGGCGTCCTATGATGAATGCGGGATAATGGGGGGCGTTAACCTCTGGGCCACTGCTTACAATGGCGGCTACCACTCCGATTATATAGAATTTCTTAAAGAATGCAAAAAACGGAGGTTAAACAAGCGCTTTGTCCAGTTCTGCTGGCCCAACTGGACTGAGTTTGGCTGGCAGCCGCAAGTTTTTGTAAAAAACACCTGTAAGGCTATGCGCCGCTATGCGGGCCTGGGGGTCCGCGGGATGAAAGTCTGGAAAGATCTCGGGATGTACATTCAGTTTGAGGACGGAGCTCCGGCCCTGATTGATGATGAACGGCTGGAACCCCTCTGGAAAACGGCAAGTGAGCTTAACTGGACAATATCGGTCCATATGGCGGATCCCTCGCATAATTGGGTTTGCAGGACCGGCTTAACCCGGGAAATGATCTTTGAACGGCGAGACCGCGTGCTGGCGGCGCATCCCAAACTGCCCTTTATACTTTGTCACAGCGGAAATTATATTGAGAGCGTCAGAAAATTCGGAGCCCTGCTAGACCGCTTTCCCAATGTAAAATCCGACCTTTCTCCGCTTGAAGGGAATGACAACCTTAAGGACATTCGCGCTTTTCTGGAAAAATACGCAGACCGTCTATATCTCGGAACTGACCTGATGATGCCGGAAGACCGTCCGCCTGACCGCAAGTGGAATATTGAAGAATATATGCGGCCCTTTAGGCTCCGCCTTTCAGGCTATGGGCTTACAAAAGAAGCTTATGATAAGATAACCAGGAAAAACGGAGAGCGGGATTTTCTTCATGCATAGAAGAAAAGTAAAACCGGGAAGGCTGTTCTGGATTTTTGTCTTCTGCTGTGCTATTCTAACAAAATGAGCGCAGAGATTATATTCCTGTGCTCTATAAAGGAGTCTAAGCATGAAAAAAATTATACTTTCCGCAATTCTTCTGCTAGCGCTGCTTCTGCCGGCCTTCTCGGAAAAAGAGATAAAACTCTCTGAGGACCGCATAGTAGTCTATTATTTTCACGCCTGGCTGAGAAATCTCGCCTGCACTAACATAGAAGAAGCTGCAAAAAAAGCCGTCACCGAGAACTTTAAAAAAGATTACGAGGCCGGCAAAATAAACTTTAAGGTTTTCGACATAGACAAAACCGATTATGCGCATTACAAAGACGAATATGACTTTGCTTCGGAAAGGGCGCTGGTGCTGGTGCAACTGAAGGCAGGCGCGGAAGTTAAAAATAAAGTGCTCCAGAAAGTCGCAGTACTGGCGGAGGACGAGAAAAAACTCGCTGAATACATTGTTAAAGAGATAACAAACTTCACTAAAAAGGAAAAGGAGTAGTATGGGTTTAACGCTTCACGGAATAATAACCGACAATATGATGCTGCAGGCCGATGCGAAGCTCAGGCTGGCGGGCCGGGCAAGACCGGGGGAGAAAATCAGGGTAAATATTGCCGGGTATACCGCGGAAGCAAAAGCAGGAAAGAACGGTTGTTTCGAGGTTTTTCTGGGGCCGCTTTCCTGCGGAGGGCCGCATACCCTGCTAATCGGCGGAAAAAAAATAAAAAATGTGCTTATCGGGGATATTTGGGTCTGTTCCGGCCAGTCCAATATGCAATGGACTGTCAATGACTCCGCCGGAGCCGATCAGGAAATTGATAAAGCTAAATACAAGAATATACGCATCCTTTCAATTCCCAGATCTTTAAGCGGAAGAGAGGAAGGAGAACTGCCCGGGTTTCCAGCGTGGCAGGAAGTAAGCCCCCGCTGCATAAAAAATTTCTCCGCGGTCGGCTACTATTTTGGAAGAGAGCTTCATATTAAGACCGGCAGGCCCATAGGCCTGATCAATTCTTCCTGGGGAGGCACCAGAATAGAGCCCTGGATTTCAATGGAAAGTTTTAAAAAATGGGAGCAGTATAAAACCGCATTAACAAAATACGGAAAAAAATTCAAGCACGCCGCAAAAAAATCCCGTCAGCCGGAAGCGCGTTTGGTGGTGGACAATCCAGACGATGATACACAGATTCATCTTGATTCCGGAAATGCCGGTTATAACCTCGGTTATGCCAGACAAGACCTGGATGAAGGAAAGATGAAAACACTTGAACTTCCCGGTTATTGGACAGAAAAAGGCATTGATCATGTCGGGGCTATCTGGTTCAGGAAAACGGTTAATATTCCGAAAAACTGGCTTGGTAACGATCTCTATCTATCACTCGGAGCTTTTGTTGATTTTGATCAGACTTACGTTAACGGGGAAAGCGTGGGTTTTACGGGAAAGGAAACTCCCAATTTTTGGGATTTCAAAAGGAAGTATGTAATCCCGGCAAGGATTTTGCAAGCCGGCAAAAATGTAATAGCCATAAGAGTCTTTGCGCATAAAACACACGGAGGTTCCAGCGCGATGAAACCCGGTATGTATGTTTCGGTTATCAACAAACCCGACAAAGGGGAAATTAATATTTCAGGAAAATGGAAATATATAGTTGAGAAAGAACTCCCCAGGCTTTTCAACGAAGCCGCCGGCAAGAAAAATACGCCGCTTGACCATGAAACCCCGACCTGGATCTATAATTCAATGATAGCGCCGCTTCTGGGCTTTCCGATAAAAGGAGCAATCTGGTACCAGGGAGAATCAAACGCTTCTGACCCCAAAGCCTACGGGCAGCTGCTGCCTCTTTTAATCCGCGACTGGCGGAAAAAATGGGGCCTTGGTAAATTCCCGTTTTATCTGGTCCAGCTGGCCGGTTATAAGGCTAATGACTTCTGGCCAGACCTCAGAGAAGCCCAGTTCAAAACGCTTTCCATTGAAGAAAATACAGGTATGGCCTCAGCCATAGACATAGGAGACCCTCAGAACATACACCCGAAGAATAAGCAGGAAGTCGGGCGGCGTCTTGCGTTGAACGCCCTGGCCAAAGATTACGGCAAAAATGTTGAATTCTCAGGTCCGTGCTTCCTAAGCGCTGAAAGAAAAGGCAGAAAGGTTTTTGTTTCTTTCTCTCACGCGAAAGGCCTCAAAGCGCAGGGCTATTCCGGAAAACTTGAAGGTTTTGAGCTTGCTCCTTCAAAAGGGAATTTCCTGCCCGCCCGCGCAAAAATAACCGGAGACACTGTTATTCTGGAGAGCAATATCTCTGCACCGGTTTTTCTAAGATACGCCTGGGCTAATTATCCGGAGAGCAATCTTTATAATGAGGCCGGTCTTCCTGCGGTGCCGTATAACAAGAAAATTAATTAAAGGCAGGCAGTTGGCTGATTAGGCAAAAGTACAAATATTTCTAAGGATAAAAATGGAAAAATATCTGGTCGTGGCTTTTGGCGGGGCGCTTGGTTCGGTGCTGCGCTACTGGGTCTCCGGCCTTGATGTAAAATATTCCCGCGGTTTATTTCCTGTCAGCACTTTTCTCGTAAATGTGCTGGGCTCTCTTGTCATAGGTCTTCTTTGGGGGCTTTTTGAAAGGCTGAATTTTTCTCCTCTGCTCCGGATATTTCTGTTTGTCGGGATACTCGGAGGATTCACGACCTTTTCATCTTTCAGCCTGGAAAACCTTAATCTTATCCGCGACGGGGAATATAGAATCGCCCTGATATATATTTTGCTCACAAATGTTGTCGGCCTTAGCCTTGCTTTCTACGGCTATTTTCTGGCCAGAATGGCGGTTAAGTAGGAGGAAAGATGAAACTTCCGGAAGAGGGCATGTTATTAAGGGTTTTTATAGGCGAGTCGGACACCTGTAAAGGTAAGGCGCTTTACGAGCAAATCGTGCTGAAAGCAAGAGAACTCAATCTTGCCGGCGCCACAGTGACCCGCGGCATAATGGGCTATGGAGCGGACAGCAGGATGCACTCGGCGAAACTTTTGAAACTTTCCGAAGACCTGCCGGTCATTGTGGAATTAGTGGATACAGAAGAAAATCTCGACAAACTTCTTCCCTTTCTGGACGAGACGGTGGAAGAGGGGCTTATAACCCTTGAAAAGGTGAAAGTCATTAAATACAGGCATAAATAAAATGGAAAAGTAACCAAAAGGACTTACTTGGAAGATTCTCAATTAAAAAGAAAAGAATGGCAGAAAGGTTTATACGCGCGTTTAAACGAGAGAGACACACTGCTTCTTGAAAGAGCCTCTCGCAGCCTTGCGGAGAAAACGCTCTCCGCGGGAACTGCCGGAAATTATTCTGCCGACGCGTCTTTGCGCCTGCTTGCGGTTTCGAGGTGGGATAAAGAATCCGCTTATGAACAGGCCTATGCCCTTTCCGCCAGCCCGAACTCAGAGGAAGATCTTCTTTCCTGGGTCTGCGGGCAGATATATAAAAGGACAAAAGACAGGGAATTCCTTGCAAAAGTTTATCCGAAGTTAAAGCAAGCCGAAATAATTATGCAGACCGGGAGAGATACAGAACACGGAGGGCTTAGCTTCGTCGGGGGTAAAGCGCCGGTCGGTCTTAACTGCAGAAAGATGATGTTTTACCGCGCGCTGTCTTTTCTGGCAGCCGAGCTGGCAGAAAAGGCCGGAGAGGAATATTTTAATAAAAAAGAACTGGCTCTCGCCGAAGCAATAAATACCGGGCTCTGGGATGAAACAAACAAATGGTACGCCGATGCTGGGATTGACGGCAGCGCCTCCGGATTTTTGACTGCGGGGTCTTTTATGCCTCTTTATACCGGGATTGCCTCGCGGGACAGAGCGAGAAGAATGGCTGAGCTTGGGGCTGACTCCGGCAAATTTTTTCCCGGCATGCCGGGTATTGCCTATGACAGCCCGGAGTACGGCGGGGCCGAGCTCTTTGCGGTTTCGGCCGGGGCGGAGGCCTCATATTTTGCGGCAAAAGGCCTCAAGCAATACGGCTATGACGAAATTTCAGACAAGATCAAAGAAACAATGCTGGGCTGGTGTTTTAAAGCAAAGGAAGCTTTCTACGGTTATTATGACGCCAAGAACGGCAGGGGAACCGGCGGCGCGAATCTTGCCCGGACACCGGTTTTTGTGATAGAATTCATCTTGAACTATTAAGTTTCACTTTTGCTTAAAAGGAGAAAGAAAATGAAAGAACTTAATATCGGCATCATAGGCTACGGAGGCAGGCTCAAGAATGTTTCAAAGATGCTGAGAAAATTCGGCATCCCCATGAAGATAGGAGCGGTCGCTGACCCGCGAGTTCATGAACTGAGCGCCTCTAATGATGAACACCTTAAAGGCACAAAATTTTACGCCGGTGCCGACAGCATGCTAAAAAACGAAAAGTTTGACGGCATCATGGTAGGCACCCCTTGTGTCCTGCATACGGAGATGGCAATTAAAGCGGCAAAACACAAAGTGCCGCTTTTCCTGGAGAAACCTGTTTCCGTAAATTACGAACAGCTTAGGCGGCTGGAGAAAGCTTTTAAGAATTTTAAAGCGCCCACCGTGGTTTCTTTTCCGCTACGCTTAAGCCCGCTCGTTACCAGGGCTAAAGAGATAATAGCCGAGGGACTTATCGGTACCGTAGAAAATTTCAACGGGTTTAACGATGTTCCTTACGGCGACTGTTATTTCTACGGCTGGGGCAGAATCTGGGAATCGGTCGGCGGTCTCTGGCTGCAGAAAGCCACACACGATCTCGATTATATTACCTACATACTTGAGCAGAAGCCGGTCCGGATAGCCGCTATGAATTCCCGGAGGATTTATAAGGGAGATAAGCCCTATGAGCTGGTTTGCAGCAAATGTAAAGAAGCCGAGAACTGCCAGGAAAGCCCATATAATTTCTTCTACTCTAGGCGTGTTGTTGACGCTGAAAGAATGAACAAGGCAAAACTCTGCGTGTTTTCCAAAGGCATAAAAAACGAGGATTCGGGA
>JBAXDA010000032.1:0-9598 GCA_037141215.1 Candidatus Firestoneibacteriota bacterium
CTTTTGACGCCGCCGCGCTGCCCCCTGTCGGAGCCGCCCAGCCGAAAATGTTGGTCCCTTTAGTGCAGCCGCTTATTATGACGGCGCAGACCGCGAGGACCGCGATACCTGCAATTGCTTTTTTCATGTCTACCTCCCTTATAAGAGCCTTTTTAGGCTTTTTTGAAAGCAGGAAAACTATTGCATTCACTATGAAACATTATAGCCCTTGAAACGCTGTTTGTCTACTTAGTATTTGGTATATTTATTAACACTTCCCCTGCCTGTTCAGTCTTAAAGCGCAAGGATATCAAGGCTAAAAACAAGTCCTGTCGCCAAAATAAGGCATTGTATAGCTGACAATCCGCTTTCTTACAGGGTGTTTACCTTTGACTGAACATCAAGCAACACATTTTTTAGCGAAATCCAGAGCGCGCTGGGGCCATCTACGCTCCATGAAATAGCAGCATTAATATTTATTATTGCGCTGTTCAGTTCCGACTTGGCAAGACCTTTTGTGGAATCAAACACGGTTGTAGGCGTTTTTATCTCCGCGCCGTTGGGAAGATTGAAGCTGTTGACGGGAAAGATGTGCAGTTTGCCGTCCGACTTTTTGTACAAAATATTGTAATTAAGCGTTCCGTCAAGTCCTGTATCAAAGACATAAAACATTCCGCGAAGCATATGCGCAAACGCCAGATTCATATTCAAACCGACGGAGTTTGAAGGTATTACACCGTCACAAGCGCCTGCCGCAATCGGGCCAAGATAGTCAATTATGTGTGTAATGAGAGCTTCGAGCTGTAAAAGATTAAGGCCTAACATCTTGTCAGGCTCCTCAATAAGCATATAATCCCCCGCATTCATTGCATACGGGCTGAATCTGACGAGATCTCCCTTGAAAGCCAGGGCGCCGTTTATG
The DNA here is from genome assembly GCA_037141215.1 of Candidatus Firestoneibacteriota bacterium. Lineage (GTDB taxonomy): Bacteria > Oederibacteriota > D2-FULL-39-29 > D2-FULL-39-29 > CAIOVX01 > JBAXDA01. The sequence goes on from JBAXDA010000032.1 coordinate 902, forward strand.
GTGGAAAAATCAGTAAGAAAGGTGGAGAGGTCTAGTCCTGCAGATTTACAGTATGCTTTTACATTATTATACCTGGCCTCACTGTCCGCGGGATCAGCGTCAACGGCTGCTTTGTAACTCACCAGAGCGCCTGCCCAGTCCCCTGCGGCAAATTTAGCGTTGCCGTCCGCTTTTGACGCCGCCGCGCTGCCCCCTGTCGGAGCCGCCCAGCCGAAAATGTTGGTTCCTTTGGCACAGCCAATCAGCAGAGAAACACAAGCTAAAAGAGCCAGAAGACCTGTGGTCGTTTTCTTCAAGAATGCTTCTCCTCGTTTAAGTTTTGGCTTTGCCGCTTTCTTTAACATTGTGTCAACTCTAATCAAGCCGTGAGGGTCTTTTATCCGGCTGTTTTTTCTGGACAATTTTCCCTATGAAAACCCTGATATCTCCGACTCTGTCAGGGCCCAGGATATCTTCCAGATAACTTTTTGCCCCGTTCTGAATATCCAGAACAGTATCAGGAATAGCGTGGTCCGACCAGAGCGTGGCGCGAAGATATACCTTGATGCGCCCTTTTCTCAAGAAAACCCTCGGCCGGATGTCTTTCACCCCTCTCACATCATTCTTCATTACATTCAGGTAGTCTTCAAGCGCGCCCAGGGAGACTTTCACATCGCCGTAGGGGCTGTCAAATTTGTAGGTCTTCTCTCTCCTGCGCGAAGCCAGGGCAGAAAAACTCGTGCCCAGAGCAAGCAGAAGAAATATTGTGGCGACCGTCAGGGCTATTATCCTCACGGGGAGATCGAGATAAACATGAATAAAGGCGGTGTCGAGCAATTCTCTCGCCCATTTATTTGTCACCTCATTAAAACCAAGCAGGACGGTGAAGCCGCAGAGGACAAACAGGAAAAGAGCGGAAACATAGAGTAAGAGACGGCGAAGTAGGAACACAAGAACCTCCAGTAAATAAAAAAAATAACAGAAAAATAAAAACAAAATAGCAGAAAAACAGAAAAACAGAAAAATAAAATAACAGAAAAATAGAAAACAAAAATATTTATAGTTTTATGTATTTATATTTTTATAGTTTTGCTTTTACAAAGTTGTTTATATTTTTATGTATTTTTGTCTTTTTAGTTTTGCTTTATTATAGTGGTAATTTAATTTCTTTCTTTTCTTTTGCCGACTTATAGATCGCAAGGATAACTTCCACGGCTTTTCTGCCTTCTTCGCCGTTGCAGACCGGCTCTCTGTTTTCTTTTATCGCATCCATTATATCGGCGATCTGCAGAGTATGCCCGGAAACCTTAACAGCCTTATTGTCGCTTGCCGTCCCTTCTTTTGTTTCTCCCACAAGAACAGGTTTTTCTTTTTCATCCTTGAAATCCCAGGCCACGAAGCCAGAATCAGTCAGGGCGACACAGCCTTTTTCACCGCCTATTTCAAATCTCGTGGAAAATCCCGGATAAACCGAGGTGGTTCCTTCCAGCACCCCGACCGCCCCGTTCTTAAATCTTACCAGAGCAAGTGAAGTGTCTTCCACTTTGATGTCATGGATTTTTGTCTCGCAGATTGCGTTTACGGAGCTGATGCCCCCCATCAACCAGGTAATCAGGTCTATCCCGTGAACACACTGATTCATCAACGCGCCGCCGCCGTCAAGCTCCCAGCTAGCTCTCCAGCCCGCGCTCTTGTAATATTCCGGAGATCTGTAAAATTTCTGGTAGGCAGAACCCGTCACTATTTTACCGAACGCGCCGGAAGCAATTTTTTTCTTTAAGACAATAGACTCGGGCTGCATTCTCCTCTGGAAGATACAGGCGAGTTTAACCTTCGCGTCCTTGCAGGCTTTAACCATCTCGTCTATTTTGGGAAGAGTTATTTCAATGGGTTTCTCGCAGACAATATGCTTGCCCGCCTTTGCGGCGTCTTTCACTACCATACCATGCAGGCCGCTGGGAACACAGACGCTGACAATATCAATGTCTTTATTCTTTAGGAGTTCTTTGTAATCTTTGTATACGGACGAGCCGGCGAAATCCTTCGCCATTGCAGCGGCTTTTGCCTCTTCTATATCTGCTATCGCTATTAATTCCGCCTTAGCCTCTAATTCTTTAACCGCCCAAGCATGTGTCGGGCCAATTACTCCCGCTCCTATTATTCCGTAGCCAAATTTTCCGTTCCGCAAGTTACCCCCTATTAAAAACGATTATCCGCCACATGAGTGGCGAGACCTCGTCCGCCTCGTCGCTTTGCGGCGGGCGAGACGGGCACTGACCACGGCCCTGAACCCGAGTGCATACGAGTGGTTCATGGGCCACGGCCCTGAACCCGAGGGTTCAGGGGTAAAAACTGTTCGATGATACCTAACTATCTCTCAGACTTTTAGAGGCAGTTCCACGGGTTTCTTCTTTGCCGCGGACTGATAGGCGGCAAGCGCCACTTCCATGGCTTTGAGCCCGTCATACCCCGTAATATACGGTTCTTTATTGAACTGGATCATATCCACAAAATTCTTTATAAGTTTGGCGTCGGAATCCGAACCCCAGCCCTGCCAGTAGTATTTATTTTTCGTGTCGTCAAAAACCTGTATCGCCTGGGCAAAAGCATCCACCTGGATAACGCCTTTCTCTCCTATAATATCCAACTGCACATCTCCCCAGGTGGGAAAGGTTTTCGGACGGGACCAACTCGGGTCGAGCGTCGCAATAACCCCTCCTTCAAATTCAAAAGCCAGCGTTCCGCAATCGTCTATCTTCATGCGGTAGATGGAAGTATCTATCTCCGCGTAAACCCTCTTCACTTCTTTGTGCAGTATCCAGCGCATGAGGTCAATCACATGCACGGTGTGATCCATTACCGCGCCGCCGCCTGATTTCTTTTTGTCGATAAACCAGCCGCCGGGCATCCTGCCGTGATTGGTTCCCTTTATGGCGAGGATTCTGCCTATCTCCCCGTTCTCAATTATTCTTTTGGCCCTGAAGACCGAGGTCAAGAATCTGCAGGGGAAGGCTATCTGGAATTTAACCCCGTTTTTTTTGCAGGCTTCTATCATCTTTTGCGCGTCTTTAATATTAGTAGAGATGGGTTTTTCGCAAAGGATGTGTTTTTTTGCTTCCGCCGCCATAATTACCAGCTCGGCGTGTTTTGAATTTTCGGAACAGACTACCACGGCTTCGATATCTTCCTTCAAGAGGCTCTTGTAAGTTGGGTAGAACTTGGTCTTGAATTCTTTTGCCATGGCTTTACCGCGCTTTTTATCTTCGTCGGCAACGCCCGCTATTTTGACATTTTTCAACTTGCTCAAAGCATGAGCATAGGACCACCCGTGCATATGGGCAAAACTCATCATGCCTATTTTTATAATATCGTTGTTATCTGCTCCCACAATTCCTCCCATTTGATATTTAAGCTTTTTAGGCAGACTGCCACCCTTTTACCGTTCACTGTCCACCGTCTACATCTTTTGCCGACCATCTACTTTAAAGTTACTACCTGCCCCGTCTTGGCCGACTCCAGCGCCGCAAGGGCTACTTCCAGAGAGCCGTAAGCTTCTTCAATCGTAAGTTTGGGCATATTTCCTGACCTTACATACTCAATGAAATCCTTAAGTTCAACCAGGGTCGCATTGTCGTCCACGGGGTTATCTTTGAAAGATTTTCCTCCGGCGTACTCTACCGAAAGCGAGCTAGGAGTTCTGCTGTCATAGTTAATTAGTCCCTTGTCTCCCGCAACCTCAACCGAAGTACGGAAGCCTCCGGGATGGGCCCAACTGGCCTCCAGATGCGCAATCACTCCTTTCTTGAATCTGATGACCGCGAGAGCGTAGTCGGTATTTTGAAAACCGGCGTTTTTGGACATCAAATTCATCGCGTAAACCCTCTCAACTTTACCGAAACACCACATAAGAAAATCAATGTCGTGTATCATCAAGTCAAGGATAACCCCGCCGCTCTTCTCAAGCGAGGAGAACCAGTTATTGGCTCCTCTCCTGAAGTTGTTAAGACGGGTAATCCTTACGACCGCGGGAGTCCCTGCGGCCTTGGAATCTATGAGTTTTTTTATCGCGGAGTACTGGTTGTAATACCTGAGGATGTGCCCTACCATTATCTTGGACTTGCGTTTTTTGGCTTCTTTGAGGATCTCGTTGGCTTCTTCCATTGTCCGGCAGAGGGGTTTTTCTACAAAAACATGCTTCTTTTGCTTAATGCTCTCCAGGATCAAGTCTTTGTGGGAGTGGGTGGGAGTGCAAATATCAACTATATCACAGTCTTTTATGAGGTCTGACGTGTTCTCGTAAGTTTTAGCGCCCCTGAAATCACCGCATTTGTTCTTGTCAAGATCAAACAGCCCCTGGATCTTAACTCCATTAATTCTTCTGAAACATTCATAATGCTTAAAACCCATCTTACCGCAGCCAATAATTCCGACTTTCTCCATTTGCTTCTCTCCTTGTTGCCCCGGATACAACTAAACTTCCCCTTTTTTTCTATCTTTCTATTTTTCTTTCTTTTTATTTTTCTGTTTTTCTGTTTTTTCTTCTTTTTATGTTTCTCTTTTTCTGTTTTTCTTTCTTTTTATTTTTTTGTTTTTCTATTTTTTTATTTATTTTCTCTTCCGTCAGCAAACTGCATCTCGTACAGTCTCTTGTAGGTCTCGCTGGTCTTCAATAGTTCTTCGTGTTTCCCTTCCGCCGAGATAAGGCCGTTCTTCAAGACGACTATCTTATCCGCATTTATAATAGTAGACATTCTGTGTGCGATAACAATTGTGGTGCGGTTCTTCATAAGGTTATTAAGGGCGTCCTGCACAAGCCTTTCCGACTCGCTATCAAGGGCAGAAGTGGCTTCGTCCAGGATAAGTATCGGAGGGTTCTTCATAACGGCCCGCGCAATAGAGAGCCGCTGTCTTTCCCCTCCGGAAAGTTTTACTCCTCTTTCTCCGATGAATGTATCATATCCCTGCTGTGTTTTCAATATGAATGCATGGGCGTTAGCGGCTTTTGCGGCTTCTTCTACCTTCTCCTGCGCCGCTCCGGAAAGGCCATAGGCGATGTTGTTCCTGACAGAGTCGTTAAAAAGTATCGTCTCCTGCGTGACTATCCCGATCTGAGCGCGGAGAGACTTTAGCGTGATCCCCCTGATGTCTTTCCCGTCTATTTCCAGGCTGCCGCCCGCGACATCGTAGAATCTCGGAATAAGGTCCACAAGTGTGGATTTACCCGAGCCCGACGGGCCGACGATTGCCACAACCTGACCTTTCTTTATGGAAAGATTAATGTTCTTTAAAACCTCGGCGCCCGGGTTGTAGGAGAAAGAAACGCCTTTGAACTCAAGCGAGTTTTCAAACTCTTTCAATTCAAGCGCGCCTTCGCGGTCTTTTACATCCACGGGCGTGTCAAGCAGTTCAAAGACTCTTTCCGCCGAGGAGAAGGCCTGCTGTAAAACCATATTTACGCCGTTGAGGTTCTTTATGGGATTGAAGAGCAGAAAAAGAGCTCCGGTAAAGGCCATGAACTCGCCTATGGTAAGTAATTTCTGGCTGACCTGATGCCCGCTTATTATTATGATGGCGCAGATCGCGGTTATGCCGATGTAATCCACAATCGGCGTAGACATAGCCGTAGTCCTTATTCCTTTCATAAAAGTGTCAAAGTAGCCCCTGTTCGCCTGCTCGTATTTCCGCTGTTCGTACTCTTCCATGCCGAAAGCCTTCACAATCCTTACATTCGCAATACCTTCGTGAGCGACCGAGGTAATCTCCCCTATCTTATTTTGCGCGAGAGAAGAAACATTGCGCAGGCGCTTACCGAACTTATAAAGGGGAAACACAATCACGCTGGAAATAGCCAGAGAAACCACGGTGAGAAACCAGTTCATCCTTATTACCACGGCAAGCAGTCCGAGAAAGGTAAGGCTGTTGCTCAGTATGCTGGTCGACGCGTTCACGGCAGACTGCATATTTGTAACATCAGAGGTAAGCCGGGAGAGTATCTGCCCGGTCTTATTTCTTGAAAAAAATCCCAGCGAAAGCTTCTGCACATGCGCATAAAGGCCGTTCTTAATATCCATAACCATCTTCTGCCCGGCATTATTCATCAGATAATCCTGAATGTAAAACGCGAGGCCCTTTACAAGATAAATTCCGAGGAGCAGGGCGGCAATTGTTTTAACGCTCTTAAAAGCATTTGGATTTGAGGCGGCGAAACCTTCATCAAAGAGCGGCTTCATAAGATACATCGAGCCGGCGGTGCACGCGGAAACTATCATCATGCATAATATGGAGATGATTATTCTGGGAAGGTAAGGTTTTGCATATCTGAGAATTCGCAAATAGAGCTTCATAATACCTCTTGTTTTTCTATTTTACAGTCAATTACTCCGCCTTTCAACCTTAATATTAACATGATCTTTCGGGCCGTTTAATATCTTTTTTGCCACTTTTGCCGTTGAATTACCGTCACCGAGAGAAGCCTTTATGGGCAGGAGTTCCTGCTGCATCTGCGAGAGCCTTTCCTTGTCTTCCAGCAGGGTTTTAACGGCTGACGCAATCTTTCCCGGATTTGCTTCCTTCTGCAGGAGTTCAGGATAGATGAGCTTTCCGGAAATAATATTGGGGAGAGAAATATATTTAAAACCTATCAGACGCTTGCCGATAAACCAGGTAAGAGGCGCAACTTTATAAATGATGACTGCAGGCGTCCCCATAATGGCAGCTTCCAGCGCAACCGTTCCAGAGGCGGCAATAAGGCAGTCAGAGACCGCCATAACATCGTGAGCGCGGTCTTTAACTATTTTTATCCCTTCCACATCTTTTAGCTGCTCATTGCTCACGGATACCGCCTGTCCGAGGATGAATTCACAGCCGGGAAGTTTTTTTATGGTTTCCAGCATAACAGGCAGGAGAGAAAGAATCTCCTGCTTACGGCTTCCCGGCAGCAGTCCGATGACTTTTTTATCTGCAGAGAGGCCGAATTCTTTCTTGAGTTCTACTTTCGGCTTTGAAGATTTCACCAATCCGACCAGCGGGTTCCCAAAATACTCAGCATTCACGCCGGCTTCTTTGAAGAATTTTTCTTCGAACGGCAGGATAGGCAGGACCAGGTCAAAGTTCTTCCTTATAGTCATTATCCTGCTTTTTCCCCAGGCCCAGACCTGGGGTGTTACATAGTAATAGACCGGAATACCGAGTTTTTTCAATTCCGCGGAGAGCAGGAGGTTAAAACCCGGATAATCCATAAGGACCGCTTTATCTATTTTTTCCCTGGCGGCTATGGAAGCAGTTTCTTTTATTATTCTTTTAAGTTTAAGGTAATTTTTCGCGGCCTCATAAAAACCTACGACTGAAAGATCAACGAGGTTGTGGAGCAGTATCGCTCCGGCGTTTTCCATAAGCCGGCCGCCGTTCGCAAAGATCTCAATATCGGGGGAGAGCATTTTGAGCTCTTTTATCAGCATTGCGCCGTAAACATCAGAGGAGGCGTCGCCGACACTTAATAATATTTTCATTTGAGTTTCCCCAGGAAAGCAGGCTGCAATTTTATCATCCGGTCGAGCATTTTCTCCGCGGCCGAAAGATCCACACAGGCCGGATCCGAGATAAGAGCGCGGAAGGCTTTGGCCCTGCTGCCTTCGACTGCCGCTTCAACGGCCATTTTCAATTTAATTGAGTGACTAAGCGTGTTCCAGTAAACATTCTCCGGTATTTTTTCTCCGCACTGCGTCTTGAACCCCGAAGCGCTTACTTTTACCGGTGTTTCCAGGACTGCATCCGGCGGCATATTCGGGATTGCGCCCCTGTTTGGCATGTTTATATTGAAGACCCCCGATCTGCCCGTCAGCAGGCATTCTATAACTTTTATCCCTTCCTCTCTCGAAGGGACCTCTATATCTTTCAACTCTTCCGTTCCTTTTACCTGTCTTATTATCTGTCTATACTCGGCCTCGCGTTCTTTCATCATGGCTTTCAGAGCGTCCTGCCTGAGTTCCAGCTTCCATTTCTTTTTATAGTCAACTTCTTTGCGGAGGTAATAAGGGAAGAATTCCGCCACATGCTTTTCTCCCGCCGCGGGCATATAGCCGAAATTCTTTAATACATCAAACTTCACAAGCATATGCCGGGGGATCCTGTTTTTCTTGATATACGAGAACAACGCAGGATAAACGCTCCGGCCTTTCTTTTTGATATCCAAAAGCCAGACGCAATGATTGAGGCCCGCGTAGCTGAAATCAAATCTATCGTTCAGTAGTTCTTCTACATCCTTTACGGTTTTCTGATAGTCATGGCACATCCCGACTGCCCTTATTTTCGTGTAATTTGAGACAGCCTGGATCAGAGAAGTCATCGGATTGGTATAAGAAATTAAAAGGGCTTTGGGGCAGACCTGCTCCATCTCCCTGCAAAGGTCTATAACGGCCGGGATAAATCTCAGTGTGCGGAAAACCCCTCCCGGCCCGACAGTATCCCCGACACTCTGGAGGATACCATAAGCGCGCGGAATCTCAATATCCTGCAAATGGGCTTTGAAACCGCCTACATTTATTGAAAGAAACACAAAATCCGCGCCTTCAAGCGCTTTTCTTCTGTTTCTCTCGGCCTTGAGAGTCATTCCGGAGCCGAGTGCCGCTTTCATTTTCCTGCCCAGCTCAAGCATAGTGCGGCAGAGTTCGTGATTGGGATCGTAAAGGACAAATTCGGAATCGTGAAGCTCGCCCGAGA